>CALKUJ010000333.1 GCA_937996825.1 uncultured Polynucleobacter sp.
GACTCCAGCGGCATCGTGTCGTGGCGCTTCTTCAGCGCCAAGTCTGACTATGAATTTGTGGAATGGGACTTTTCTGCCCAAGGCGACAACGCCAATGCCCAAGAAGCTGCCACCTTGTTTGGCATCCTTCAGGACATGGGTAAAGAAGCCTACACAGCGGTGTACGACCAGTTAGGCGCCATTGCCTGTCGCATTTTGGTGCCGGGCTATTCAGAGGTTTACCCCGTTGAAGATTTGATTTGGGATAACACCAACAAAGCGCTGCTGTTTCGCGAAGACATTCTCAACCTACACCGCTTAGACGATGCCAGTTTGTCTGCCCTGCTCGATCGCTTGGAAAACAATGAGCTCGATGAGTATCTAGACATTGCCACCTTGATCGGCATCGAATTTGATGAGAACACCGAGTGGGGCCAACTCACTGTGCTTGAGCTGAAGTTGCTGGTTCACTTAGCCTTGGCGCAGTTTGAAGAAGCCCAAGACTTGGTAGGTGCCTTCTTGCAATACAACGACAACACAGTTGAGCGTAAATTGTTTTACCAAGCGCTGAACGTGGTGCTAGAGGTTCACCTCGATCCAGACCTAGAGCTGCAAGACTACGTGCACAATTTCCGTCGGATGTTTGGCAATGATCGGATGGATGCGGTGATAGGTTCAGTCGAAGGCACGGTTCGTTTTTACGGACTCACGCCTACGAGCATGAAACTTGAAGGCCTAGACAGGCACCACCGGCTGATCGACAGCTACCGGAAATTGCACACTGCGCGTGCAAATTAGGCTGCTAAAAAACTGCATATATAAAAACTGGCTCGCGTTTGCCCCTTTGACCACTGGGATCAGCTCTTGCATAAGTAGCGATCGGGGCTCCGTCTGCGTTGATCAGCTCTGTGAAGTCATTGCCAGCCCCTTAGGCAAGCAATCCGGACACTTCTCTGGTGAATTGACTGCACGTGTGAATTTGGGCAACTCACCCATGAACTCTGAAGGTGACAGTTCAAAGTTATGCGACAGCAATAAAGAGATAAAACCAGACACCAAGGGCGCCGCATAACTAGTACCTACACCTCGGGCTGCAGCTAAAGGAACTTCATCGCCTTTGAAGTTGGTATCGAACGAGGCAACTTTCAACTTATTTGACTGCCATGGTGTATTTCCATGTAAATTTTTACCACCGCCAGGTGCATAAATGACCGTTCTTGCATCAAGTGCAGAGTAATTTTCAATATTGTTCTCAGCATCTACAGCGCCAACTGAGATCACACCACTGCAATTGGCAGGCTCTGCCATTTTTTTTCCAAACGTATTGCCTACGGCCGCAACCACAAAAATATTTATCTTTATCAATCGATCGACTAAACCTTGCAAATCTGTGCCACATACATGTTTGCCACCAGAAAAACTCAAATTAATGATTCGTGCTGGATACGGATTAGTCGGCATCCCTGAGACAGTCAGGCCAGCGGCCCAAGCCATTGAATCTAACAAGTCAGCACGTGTCATTTGACATGCTCCGAAAAGGCGAATCGGTAAAATTTTTGCGCTTGGATTCACACCTCGTACACCATCTCGGCCATTTCCAGCAATCAAGCTAGAAACCTCAGTTCCATGTGTACGGAAGCTTCCTGATGTGACACGTTCGCCGCATTTGGTATCACGCGGATCCGGAGAGTAATCTGCAGATCGACCTCCACGTAAATTCATTGGTGCAGACAACATGTCATAACCGGGGAGCAATCTTCCTTCTAAGCTGGGATGACCATTCAAAATGCCACTGTCGATCACCGCAACCACAACCTCATGCGGACCAGGCTTTATCGCCGCTGTGTTTATGGATGAAGGTGCGATGGCTGTAGAAGGATTTAAAGAACCAAGATGCCACGGCAATTCCTCTGCACCCACCGTAAATGATGTCAACACCAAGCCTATTGCAATGAGACATTCACGGGTACGACGCGATGATGTAAGCACAGAAATCAACCTTATCTAAAGACATCCAGCAAGATTGCTTTTGCCGAACGAATGTTAGATTTGTCAATTTAAACCTTCAATTCCATCAATATGGTTATTTTCAAAAACCCTTGTTTCCATTTGGCACATCGAATAATTTGATGTGAGTTGTTAAGGTCTCGAATTTATCAATTTTTGAAATTTGCACTCTCAAAGAAAGTAATCACTTTTTAGAGCAAAATTTGGAATATGAAAAAGCTACCTGTGATTCATTTGAGCCAGTTGGTGCCATTTGCATTAACTCTTGCAGCCATTGGCTTTTGCTTGATGCAAACCGATGATTGGAAAAACGTGGGTGCGATCGTTTTCTCCGTTGGACTGCTACCCCCTGCCTTGATGATTTCAAGATTGAAAGACTGAACTCGCAAAAGAAAAACCCCGTTCATACGATGTATGAACGGGGTTTTCAATTTTGCTGGCGGAGCGGAGGGATTCACATCATCCACCAAGAACTTTATAAACACTAGGTTTTTGAATTTCTATAAATCCAAATACCAACAAAAATACCAACTAATAACTTTACTTAGAAATCTGAAACTATTTACGCTCAGGCTCCAAGCCCAGAACAACACAAGTCGTAAATCAAGTAGTACATCTAGTTGCTCTCGCCCCTAAGTAAAAAGATAGGGACAATGAAAAATCCTCTGCCTTCACAACGACCCACTGATCTTTTAGGAAGGGAGAGGACTCTGGCTCGGTATCTCTGACTTGGCATCCCCCCATATCTGTAGACACCTATTTCAACTCTCAAAAAGAAAAGAAGGTAAAACGAACCTTCAGTACAGCCCCTCCGTTCCTGTTGCCTATCTAGGCAAATGGCGGGTTGCGAGCATCTAATTCCGAAAAAACCTACTTTTTGGGAATTCATATTCCCAAAAAAAATGCAGGCTCCCTAGCTGGGAACCCGCATAAATACTGGGGTGGCTGATGGGGCTCGAACCCACGACAACAGGAATCACAATCCTGGACTCTACCAACTGAGCTACAGCCACCGTAGAGAAATAAGATTATAACCTGTCCTGATCGTCATGTTCAACATACATTCTGAGCTCTCGATTGGCATCCTCAAAAAAGGCACGGATGTCTTGCTCCGTCTTGACTGCGCCCAGTAAACGATAGTCTGATAACTTCCGGCGCCATTGCTTTGAACCACCTTTACCATGGGCCAAGCCCAGAATATGACGAGTGATAGCAGCCATGTGAAAGACTTGATTGCTTGCTGCACAATGCTTCAACCAGCGAGTACATTGGCCAATCAATTCTTCTGTGATTCGATTCCATTGATCAACCCCAAAAAAGTGGCCAAAAGCTTGGCCCTCGGTTGATAACATCTCATCCCAATCCAACATGATTCCTGGTGTGTGATAAGCCGCTCTACCAATCATGAATCCATCAAAATCATTCCAATGGCGAGCAATATCCCCATTGTTTTCTAAACCACCATTGAGCAAAACTTTTAGATGCGGGAAATGTTTTTGAGCATCCAAGCGCAATTGCTTAGCGATTTCGTAACGCAATGGTGGAACAGTCCGATTTTCTTTTGGCGAAAGCCCCTTCAAAATAGCATTACGCGCATGAATGGTGACTTGACTAGCTCCTGCTTCAGCAACTTTACAAATGAAATCTAAAGTGAATTGATAGTCCTGTTGATTATCTTGAACGTTCATTTCATTCAAGCCAATACGATGCTTCACAGTGATAGGCAAATCAACCGCATCTACCATGGCCCTCACACAGTCTGCAACCAAATCAGGCTCAGCCATCAGACAAGCACCAAATGATCCACGCTGCACCCTTTCTGAAGGACAGCCACAATTCAAGTCAACTTCATCATAGCCCCACTGCTGCGCCAACTTGGCTGAAGTGGCCAGGTCTTGCGGCTCGCTTCCGCCCAATTGCAGAACAACTGGGTGCTGAACCTCATCAAAATCAAGATGTCTTGGAACATCTCCATGAATCAAAGCACCAGTGGTGACCATTTCACTATATAGAACAGTTTGCTTGGTAAGGCTTCGATGAAATGTTCGGCACTGACGATCAGTCCAATCCATCATTGGAGCAACTGCTAAGCGCTTGGAGTTATTTGACATCTCGTGATTTTATAGTTGAAGGGCTTGTTGAGATAAAAAACAATGATCATGACCAGTGACTGGGTCAACAAAACTCAATTCTTTGGCCAATAACTGGAGAGGTTGAGTGAAATCTTTACCAGTAACCACATGTGGCTTTAAAACAGGATAGATCTGATCGTGTTTGATAGGTAAACCTAAGGCACTCATATGAAGTCTTAATTGGTGTTTCTTTCCTGTGCCCAAGAGTAGTTTGTACTTTGCCCACGAACCATTGACCTCTAACAGTTCAATTGTGCTCTCCGAGTTGGGCTCTCCAGAAACTTCCTGCATCTGAATAAAAACATCAGATTCTTCAATTCTGCTTTGATAGTGAATTGGGAACCGATTCTTTAGATCATCTTTATATGGGGCAATCGCTTCATATACTTTTTTTACTGCCCTATCCCTGAACAAGGCTTGATAGGCATTTCTGTCCTCAGGAAGTTTTGAGAAGGCCACCAGGCCCGCAGTCTCTCGATCAATACGATGAATCGGACTGAGAGTTTCCAGGCCAGTTAATTTCTTCAGTCGGACCAATAAGGTTTCTTCTAAATAATGACCGCCTGGAGTAACAGGTAAAAAATGAGGTTTATCTGCAATCAATAAATGATCATCTTGGTAAATGATTTGTTCTTTAAAAGGAATGTGTTCCTCTTCTTGAACTCTCTTGAAGTAATAGATAAATGTATTCGATTGATAAGGAGAAGAGACATCAAGGGTGATTCGATCAGCATCAAATACCAAGCCATCATTCAAGCGCGAGACCCACTCATCTTCAGAGATAGCGGGAAATTGATGAATTAAAAAATCCAAGACCGTCTGATGATTTAGATCATTCTGCGGTAAAAAGACTTTACTGGGTGAAATGCCAGATTTGCTATTCATGACTAGGATTCTAATGACAACAAAGCCGCACTGATGCGGCTTTGTTGATCTTACCTCGGTTCAATGATGCTCATTAAGCCGCTGTTTCGCGACTTGCCTTCTTACGCTCATGCTCTTTCAAGTAGCGCTTACGAATACGAATGCTCTTAGGAGTTACCTCAACCAACTCATCTTCAGCGATGAATTCAACTGCATACTCTAAAGACATTTGAATCGCTGGTACAAGACGCACAGCTTCATCAGTACCTGAAGCACGAACGTTGGTCAACTGCTTACCCTTGATTGGGTTAACAACCAAATCGTTATCACGGCTATGAATACCAATCACCATACCTTCGTAAAGCGCATCACCTGGGACCACAAACATGCGGCCACGATCTTGCAACTTCCACAAAGCATAAGCAACGGCTTCGCCATCATCCTGAGAAATCAACACACCATTGTGGCGCTCACCAACCATGCCCTCTTTCATCGGACCATAAGCATCAAACGTATGGCTCATCAAGCCAGTTCCGCGAGTCATGGTCAAGAAATCGCCCTGGAAACCAATCAAGCCACGTGCAGGGATTCTGTACTCAAGACGTGTGCGACCTTTACCGTCTGAAACCATGTCTTGCAGCTCACCTTTGCGCTTACCCAACTCTTCCATCACTGCACCCTGAGTGGTGTCTTCAACGTCAACCGTTAAGTTCTCATACGGCTCAGTTTTAACTCCATTTTCCTCATGGAAAACCACGCGAGGACGAGAAACCGCAAGCTCGTAACCTTCACGGCGCATGTTTTCAATCAAAATTGTCAAATGCAATTCACCGCGACCTGAAACCTCAAACACAGTATCGTCATCCGTATCACTCACGCGCAAAGCCATATTTGACTTTAGCTCACGCTGTAAACGATCACGAATCTGACGGCTGGTAATGAATTTACCTTCACGTCCTGCCAATGGACTGGTGTTAACCATGAAGTTCATGGTCAAAGTTGGCTCATCCACTTTCAACATCGGTAATGGATCAACTTTATCTGGTGAACACACAGTTGTTCCAATCGCCAAATCTTCGATACCGTTGATCAATACGATATCGCCTGAAGCAGCTTGGTCAACCTGAACGCGCTCAAGACCTTGGAATTTAAGGACTTGGTTAACACGACCATTGAATGGTGTACCTTCTGGACCATTTTGACAAACCACTGATTGACCAGCTTTCACTGTGCCGCGACTGATACGTCCCACACCAATTTTTCCAACGTAGCTGTTGTAATCAATGGATGAAATTTGGAATTGCAAAGGACCATCTGGATCTTCGTCACGAATCGGCACATACTTCAATACCGTTTCAAACAAAGGTGCCATCGTTCCCTCACGCACTTCAGGTGTTAAACCTGCATAACCAGCCAAGCCTGATGCGTAAACAACTGGGAAGTCCAACTGTTCTTCAGTAGCACCCAATTTGTCAAACAACTCAAAAGTTGCATTGATAACGTAATCAGTACGCGCACCTGGGCGGTCAACTTTGTTAATGACCACGATTGGCTTCAAACCTAAAGCCAAGGCTTTCTTGGTTACGAAACGGGTTT
>CALKUJ010000334.1 GCA_937996825.1 uncultured Polynucleobacter sp.
CCGCTGCCGGGTGTCTGTGTGCAAGAAGCCCTTGGACTCTCTTGAGCAGACCCAACATTTCATGCTCCCCGCCTGTTATTGCGCCCAGCTGGGCTTGCCAGCTACTGCGGGACGAGCTGCTGGCACGTTGGCTGGCGGTGCGTATGCGGGGGCAGGCGTTGCCGCTGGTGCACCTGAGCTGCCGCCGCCTGACTGAACCTTGCTTGGCACACCCATAAAGGCTGCGTACTCCTTGCTGTCTGGCTCAACAGCCAAACGAACGATGTTTCGGTCGTCGCCTCGGCCATCTTTTTCAATGTCAACACGGGCAATGAACTCAATACCGTCAAGGTCAACAAAACCGTTGATGCGTCGTGCAGCAGAGGCTTGGGGTGAGTTGTCTTGCGGGTGCACGTTGCGTGCGCTGTTGAGCAAGCCACGAATGAAGCCGCGTCCCATTTGTCCCCAAGTTGGACCTTTGGCAGAGTGCAGACCAATGTTTGTCCACATCTTGCGTTTGGCATAAGCGCCAGCCGTCACAACAAACTCGGCAGCCAGATAGACCGCCCCAGTTTCATTGGACTGAGTGGCATATCCGTCGGTCCAGCCTTGGGTGTAGTCATCAAAACCACCGGGTTTGATGGACATGCGAACGGGAACGATCGTCCCCTTGGGGATCAGATCAAAGCTGCCCTGCTGAGCTTGGGCGTCGTTAAAGTCGTTCCAGCTGGAACCATGTGCGTGAGCTGTAGTCATTTCAATTCCTTAAATGTTGGTTTCGGTGTGTGTGGGTGCGAACTCGTTCGCATCGACGTTGAGGCACTTGTTGATCAGCTTGCCCAGGTCGGGTTGCTCCAGCGCTTCAAGTCGCCCTGAGCGGTCCTTGCTTGGAAAGCCGTAGGGGTTGTCAGCGCGAGTGACAAAGGCGCGATAAGTGCCGCCGTTCTCGTCCTTGATGGGTGCTAAGGTGATGACTTCATCGAGCACGCCTGGCAACTCAAGTCCTGTCTTGCTGCCTTCGAGTTGGAGCTGAAAACTACGACGACCGATGTCATCCGTTTTCTCTTCCAAGATGGCCACATAGATCACGTGCTTGTTTCGAACGTGCTGCAGGTGCGTGAGCGCTGCGATCATTTCTTGACCCAGCAAGCCATACGCACCGCGACTATCAGGCTTACCCGTTTTTTCGCTAAACGCCTGAGGCTGGGTTTTGCACCATGCAAAGCACAGACGAGAGAGCACGGTCAGGCTGTCGACAAAGTAGTAGTCGTACTTGGCCAACTGCGCGGGGTCGCCATACTTTTCACATACGTGGTCGTAGTGCGCTTGCGAGAAGGTCTGGTCCTTGGTTGCAGTTGGCATGGGGCCAGCCAAGAACACCACGAGGTCGCGGAATTCCTGCCAAGTGCGGGGGCGAACGGCGTCACCCTTCCACGATTTCACGGAGAGGTCACCTGCTTCCAAGTCCACGAACAAAGTCGCTCCTGAGGGCAATGTGTGAAGTTGGCTTGTCTTGCCGATGCCGGGGATACCAACAAGGCAGATCTTGGCGCTGTGTTTTTCGCGCAGTCGCTCTTCAGCGGAGATGATGGGTAACGACATCACTGCACCTCCACACCGTTGAACTCGACCTTGATCGCAGGCTTGCCGCCTTTGACCGTGCGAGCCTCCACAAACTGCTCTTTCATGTTTGTGGGCCATGCGCTGAAGCGCTTCTCCGAGACAGAGAACTCCACATCGATGTACTCGGACAGGGGCTCGCCTGCGGCGACGATGCGCTCAGCAATAGCCTTGAGCTTTGTTTGATCCCAGCTCACGCGCTTGGGTAAGTCGTAGCTCACGGACAAGGGGCCATCGTTGAAGTGGACCGTTCCGAAGTCGCGACCCGACTCGTTCAATGCACCGCGACCTTGGCCACCGAAACGCATTTCCATCGCAGCATCAAGCTTTTGACGGTTTTCTTTTGCCCACTTGAGCAGCTCGTCCAGGTTGGTAGTTGCCTCAACCAGTTTGGCGTGAGGGAGAGCGGCCAATTGGTTGACCGTCATTTCCGCAATTTCTGCGGGGTAGACCATGAGGTTTGACATAGCTCAGACCTCCGCACTTGCGATACGCGACTGGGGATTGGCGTACAAGCACTCGTGCTCATAGGCCTCGACATCCTCAATGCGGTACATGACCTTGCCACCGATCTTGAGGTAGACGGGGCCGACACTTTCGGTGCGATAGCGTTCAATGGTGTGAACGGACTTGTTCCAGCGATTTGCCAACTCTTGTTGGGTCAGGTGCCGGGACCTGTGGTTAGTTTCTGTCTGCATTTGCAGCTCCTTTGAGGGTTAATGACCACCGACTTGCAACACTTGCGTAAGCACTGCTAATCGATGGATTGATCCTCTCGAAGCGACTTCCTCAAACCACTACTCAGACTACTCAACCGGACTACTCAAACGTGTTTCATGGGTCTTAAAAGCAAAAAACCCGGCCAGACTTGCGTCAGGACCGGGTGAAAGATATGGCAACTGCTAAACCATATTCAAAACATCAGTGGTACGACTCTCCCAATGGGACTTGCAGCTGGTAGCGCATGTCGTCACGTAGGTAGTGGATGAACCTTTCATACACAGCTTTGTTGCGCTCAAACTCCTTGCTTGGTGAAAAGCTCTGAGACTGAGATTTGCAACTTCTTTGCAACGCAGCTTTGTCCATCTCGTGATCTAGATCGTTCATGAGCGCCAGCAAGATGAGCCTCTGCCGAGGTTCAAGCATGTGTTTCACGCCGTCGATCCAAACGCAAGAATCCGACTCAACGTACTTAAGCGTCGTGTCTGGCTTTGCATCCACCATGATTTGAGTAGCTGAACTTGCATTTACGTCAAAGAACTCAAAGCGGCTTTGACTGATGCGTGCGGCCATCCCAAGGTTAAGCACTTCAAAACCAGATAGCGGGGATTCTTTTGGCAAAGGCAAATCGCTACTGGTCAGAACAATGCTGGACTCTGCTGTTTTTTCATCACGAATTTGTTTGTGCAACCGATCAGCCACGCTTGGCTTATAAAGCTGCCTAGCAAAGTACCAAGTCGTAGGCTTTGACCTGCCCGACTGCAGAACCCCCAATCGCCAGATCTGCTCGTGATCAATCACTTTGCAGCCTACGCTGTTGAGATTCAACCCCGTGGCCAAGTTCGAGACGAGCTTTGTGAATGACACCTTGTGGTTGTGGCTGTAGTGCTTTGGCGCAGTCACGTCATCACACTCAGGACATTGGAGCAACACATCATCGACTGACACGTCGCGCACAACCCGAGCAAGCTCGACGCCGCACTCAGGGCAGTTGATCCATTGGCTGGATGGTCCATGCACCAACATTCGTTCACGAATCAAATGCTGGGCACCGTCCTTGGAATGATCATGCAAGGCTTGACCGCTGATCTGTGGCTTGTCCAGCTCTAAGAGCCTGCACAAGACTTGGGTGGAGTTGATTTGCGCTTGACTCATCACGCCACCTTCAACTCTTCAGCGTCAAACCCATCAGGCGCATCCTCGGCCTCAATCACGTCCAGTGCCTTGAGAACAGCTTGAGCGATTGATTGGTTTTTGTCAGACAGGTTTTTGATCGTTGATGACCCCATCGACTGAACGCCAAAACTGAAGTGAGGATACTTACCCTTCGCATCAGCTTGCATGTAAACAATCAAAGTGGCTGAGTCGAGGCTGTAATCAGCTTCAAAGCTATGCGTGATCTTGAGTGTTTCCAAGGCCTCCTGCGCAGCGTCAGGCTTATCCATCTCAGGCGTAGCCTCAACATGCACGGCAACGCCTGCTTTGCCAATGGGCGAAAACTTGGCGCGACGAAGGCGAACCTTCTCCACACCAAACTCAGACCAGTCGACTGTTGGCGACAACATGCCGTCGCGCAAGGCATTCAAGCGAAATGCCTTTTTCTCGATCTCTTCTGGCTCGATCTTTTGACCCAGCACATGCTCACCAAAGAGCTGCAAAACAGCGGCATGGTTCTTTGCCCCTCCCTTGACGATTGACTCAACAATGCCAAGCTTGGGGTGATACACAAGGGCTGTTTCCAACGCAATGCGTGTCGTGACCCGAGTGAAATTGCTTTGCTCAAAATGCGCGATCGCCGTCACAGGCCCTTCAACGTAAATGGTGACTTGAACGCTTTCGTCCTTGGCACGCTCACTCACCTCGACATGGCTGCTTTTGCCTGCGCCAACCTTTTTGTAGAGCTTTGTCACCTCGTCGCAGAACTGATCGAGCTTTTCGCGCTCATTGGACAACGTCAACCCCGCAGGGATTAAGTGCTTCTTCCAGAACTTGCCGTTTGATTTTGCTTGGAAGGCCAAATGCAACTCTGCATCTCGGAATGCCTTGTCGCGGAAAGCAAGCATCCACAGCGCAATCTCACGTTCAGTTCGATTCTCAAATGCTGTCAACGCCATTGGGTCGTCAGCGCAGATTGATCGGAACTCTTGTAGGGCTTGGGCATTGGACATGCAATGCGCTCGCCTTAGGTCGTCGTGCCAGAGCATGAGATCGTGCTCTAAGGCTTTGCGTTCTTCTGCATCGAGCCCGCCTTGGGAAAGAGTTTCCTCAAGTTGGTCAAGGTTTTGTCCAATCAAAGCATGCAGCGTGTCAGCTGCGGCTTCCCAATTGATGCTCAAGCGGGGGTTGATCTGGTGTTGTTGCGTGAACTCTCGCAGCGTAGGCATTGAGATGTGACGCATGAAGTGTCGATCATTGAAAACTAACATTTGTCTACTCCGTTTCCGTTGGAAAAAGTCATACCCTGGCGAGTGAACGCCATGAATTTTTTGTACTGTCTTGTTTTGTTTGTTTAGGTACGAGGCTTAGTGGCCGTATCGCCGAACTATGCCTACGAGTACCCCTTCAACTTGAAGCTCACCCTTTGGATAAATCAAGGGCAGACTCGAGTTGTGTGGCTTGAGGGCGTATTTACCGTCCTCTTTCACGAGCTCTTTTAAGGTGAACTCGTTGTCGACGTTAGCGATGACGAAGGTGCCGACCCTGGCACTTTTTGTCCTCTCAACTACGGCGAGATCTCCATCATGAATGCCTGCATCAACCATTGAGTCTCCCTTGATTGGGATGACAAAGGTATCGTTGGGCTTCTTGACTAAATACTCGTCGAATAGCAACGGCTGGCTCTCAACATCAACGGCACTCACTGGCGTACCAGCAGGTACCGATGAATCAATCATGCTTCGCTCAAAAAATCGCTTCCCCGTGATCCAAGCATCATCATCTGCAGTGCGTTCAATAAACCCCTCGTCGGCCAACCGCCCCATGAGCTTGACCGCAGCCGAGCGCGACGAAAATCCCAGCAGGGACGCAACGCGCTGAAGGCTTGGAATACGCCTGTTTGCAGCGTAATAGTCCCTCAGTGCTTGCAGGTGCTCATCGTCTCGATTGGGCGGTCTCATGGGTGAAATAGGGGTTTTGGTGTTGATTTCGACACCATTTTAGAGAACATTTCGACACCATGCAAGCAGGCCCATTTCTGGGCCTTTTGGCAGCAAATAGCCCCAAAAATGCCCAAATTCCAGCAGTTTCTTGAGTAACTCCATACGGCGCGTCACCAAAACAGGGGCAGCCTTTGCAGAAATTGCCACGGACAGCTAGGCACTCCGAAATCAAAAATTCTCGGCCTGTCAACAACCACTGTCCACCTATGACCGAAGTCACCTACAACGTGCTTGATCCCGCATTAATGAGCGAGCACGAACGCCACCAAGAGGTCGCTCAAATCCTTGCCCACGGCATTGTTCGGCTATGTAGCCAAACAGCACAAGAAGTTGAGAGAAAGAGTCATTTTCAACTTGCTATGCCTAGCAATAAGAGCGTTCATACGGTTCCCAAAAACGCACTCCTACGAGCTGCACAACAACTAAGGAACCGCAATGCAAAAACCAAAGCAAACGCCACCCATGAAAGCAAGTGAACCCAGCGTGTTGGCTCAAGTTGCCAACCTCTCAAACCTATCCCTCAAGGAACTCAACGACATGTGGCTTCGGCTCAACGGCGTACCAGCCCCCTCCGGTCAGAAGCGTCCGTTTCTGCAAAGCCACCTTGCATATCGAATCCAAGAGCTGGCCTACGCACAGGTCAACCCCACTCTCATTGCAAGCAACAAGAAGCGAATCGAAAGCATGATTGAGCACTTGAAGCCACTAGCAAAGGCGCGATCAAAGAAAGAGGCGTTCAAGCTCGTGCCAGGGACGCGTCTGCGCAGAGACTTTCAGGGCAAGACACACGAAGTCACGGTGCTGTCCGATGGCAACTTTGAATACCAAGGTCGCCCCTTCTCCAGCCTGACCGCAGTAGCGCATGAGATCACCCAGCAGAAATGGTCCGGGCCCAGCTTCTTTGGATTGACCAGATCTAACCCAGCCATTTTGGGAGCTCGACGCTAATGGCTCGCACAGAAGAAATCACACGCACGCGAATCCGCTGTGCGGTCTACACACGCAAGTCCTCCGAAGAGGGACTCGATCAGGACTACAACTCCATCGATGCGCAAAAGGATGCGGGGCACGCCTACATCAGCAGTCAACGCCATGAGGGATGGATCCCAGTGGCAGCAGACTATGACGATCCAGCCTTCTCAGGCGGGAACATGGAGCGCCCTGCCCTCAAACGCCTGATGCAGGACATTCACGCCAAGCTCATTGATGTAGTCGTGGTCTACAAGATTGACCGGTTGACCCGCAGTCTGGCCGACTTTTCCAAAATGGTCGAAGTCTTCGACACCCATGAGGTGTCGTTTGTCTCGGTCACGCAGCAATTCAACACAACCA
>CALKUJ010000335.1 GCA_937996825.1 uncultured Polynucleobacter sp.
GCGCAAACTGCTGCATTCACCGGTGTTGGTGCAGCGGCTGTCTACACGGGTACTTTCCAGTTGTCGAGCACGACCAATGCGCCTATCAACGTTGCATCCAGCAGCAACGGTAACTTGGTCAATGCAGGCCTCACCGCTGGAAATTACACGGCCAACGTGTCTGCTATGACATCGGTGGACCGTGCCGTGGCAGCAGCAGCACCCGCAACGGGCACCACTGGTTTGTTACAAGCTGGTACCTTGCGTATCAACGGCACCTCGATCGTTGCGGCTTCTACCGCAGACGACCCAGCCTCTGCTGATACCAACGCGGCAGGCACTGCCATCACTAGCTCCACCAAAGCAGCCAGCGCGATCGCGATTGCTGCTGCGATCAACAAAGCAACGGCAACAACAGGCGTGACCGCCACTGCTGCGCCTAACGTGGTGACTGGATCGGCTTACACCGCAACTGCTGGTGCTGGTAAGAGCTTGTCTTTGAATGGCGTTACTGTTGCATTGGATACGCTTACAACAAGCTCTACTCGAAGCGACGTGGCAACATTGATCAACACTAAAACAGGTGAGACCGGTGTGGTCGCGATCGATAACGGCACGGGCTTGACTTTGACTGCCGCTGATGGTCGCAACATCTCAATTGGTAGCGACACAACAGCTGCGGCTTTGGGTATTGACAGCAATGCGTTCTACAACAACGCGACCTATGCAACAGCTCAGAGCGGCGCGAAAACCACCTACGCCCGCGTGACTTTGCAGTCAGACAAGTCCTTCACTGTTGAGGGTGGTTCTGATGGCAACGACAACTTTGGCAAGTTGGGTTTCAAGACCGGTACTTATGGCGGCGTAGACAACGGCGTCAAAGTGGCGAGCATTGACATCTCTACACAAGCGGGTGCGCAAGTGGCATTGACAGCCCTGGACGCTGCTTTGAAGTCGGTGTCATTGAACCAAGCTAAGTTGGGTGCCTTCCAAAACCGTTTGGATGCCGTGATCTCCAACTTGACTGAAGTCAACCAAAACATGTCTGCTTCACGTAGCCGTATTCAAGACACTGACTACGCTGCTGAAACAACCAACTTGGCTAAGTCGCAAATCATCCAGCAAGCTGCTACAGCGATGTTGGCGCAAGCGAACCAGTCATCGCAATCCGTGCTGTCGCTGTTGAAGTAATTCACTAGATAGCCCATCAAAAGCGAGCCTTCGGGCTCGCTTTTTTATTTGTATTTCGCATTAAAGCTTACCTACCTCATGCCGAATCAGCAGAGACGATTAGAAATTTAAGGCTCTTGTGGCTCTCAATGTGAGCGACAAGGCCAACCAGGCGAATAAAAAAGGATTGATCATGTCAATATCAGGAATTTCAAACTACACCATTCCTCAGATTCAAGCGTTATCAACGCGTGATATCCGTTCGCTGGATGCAACCGAAGTGGCTAGCTTGAGCTCTGATCAGCTCAATGCCATGTATGCCGAGCAAATTGCTGCAATTGGCCCAGATGAATTCAAGAGCATCAGTGCACCTACCGTCGCTGCCCTGAGTGTGGATCAGATTTTCAATTTGATGACAGATCAAATTGCCGCGATGGGGTCAGGGCAAATTGGTGCTTTGACGCCTGCACAAATTCAAGCGCTTGAGACTTCTGACATTGAAGTTTTGACTTCTGCGCAAGTCAATGGTTGGTCGAGCGCTCAAGTTGCTGCATTGAATACGGAACACATGAGTCATTTGGATACTCAGGTGATTGCGTCGCTCAATTCCTCGCAAATCAGAGGTATAGAGGGAGAGGATTTGGCCCAGTTGAGCACTACGCAAGTAGCTGCCTTGAAGTCAGCGCAGCTCAATGTGATGACCAGCGGACAAATCAACAGTTTGACCGCTGCAGAAGTGGCTGCCTTGAATTCTGACCAGTGGAAAGGCGTTTCTACGCAAATCAGCGCTTTGTCCAATGAAGCCGTTGCAGGCATTGCCTCCAATCAAGCATCGATGTTGTCAAGCGGTCAAATTGTGGCGCTGACTGAAGACCAAATTTCCCACTTGACCACTGAAACAGTGCAGGCGTTGTCTTCTGCGCAAGTGCAAAAAATTGAAGCAGCTGACTTAGCTCGCATGTCGGTCGATCAAATTGCTGCCATTTCAACTGCAGGTATCAATCAATTACAAAATGCACAGATTGATGCATTGAGCAACGATCAAATCAATGCCTTGACAACTGCACAAGCAAAAGCTTTGGCGCCTGCAGCATTGACGCGCATGAATTCAGATCAGATCGACAACCTGAATACCGACCAAATTGCTGTGCTGTCATCCGCACAGCTGAATTCAATTGAGGCGGCCGATTGGGCCACTTTGAGCTCAGATCAAATTCGTGCAATCAGCACAGGTGCTTTGGCTGGTTTGGATGCAACACGCATTTCTAATTTGACGTCTGATCAAGTGCAAGCCTTGACCACAGATCAAGTCAAAGCAATGACGTCAACAGAGTTGCAAAACCTGACTGCGAATCAGGTGAAGTCTTTGACAACAGATCAAATCAATGCCTTGAGCGCGTCGCAAGTGCCAGGCATTGACTCGGCGGATTTGGTGCAAATGAGCACTGACCAAATTGTGGCGATTAATACTGCTGCAATTTCCGGTTTGTCATCGGCGCAAGTGAATCAACTGACGACAGATCAAATTGAGGCGTTGACCACAGATCAAGTGGCTAAGCTGACCACGGACCAAATCGTGGCGTTGAGCTCGACCCAGGCACCGAAACTGTCTGCGCAACAAATTGCCGCCTTGAGTACAACGCAAGTCAGCAAATTGGGCGTTGACAACTTGAAAGTGCTGTCTTACGACGCCATTGAGGCATTGTCTGTCTCTCAAGCCAAAACATTGAGCAGTACACAAGTCGGTGCATTGACTTCTGCTCAGTTTAAACATTTGGGAACGAGTGCGGTTGCTGCATTGGCATCTGATCGTATTGTGAACTTGAGCACAGATCAAGTTGCTGCAATCACCACCGATCAAATGCAAGCATTGACAACAAGCCAAATTGCCAACTTGTCGAGCACGCAATTAGCCAAGCTCACAACGACCGCGGTTGGTGTTATGTCGGCGGCTCAAGTCAAAGCCATTGATTCGGCTGGTATTGCTAACTTGACAACAGACCAAGTCAAAGCCATTCGTGCAGATGCCATGGCAGGTTTGAGCAGCGCACAAATCAGTCAACTGGTGGCGACAACCCAGGTCAAAGCATTGACCACCGCCCAGGTGAATGCGTTGAGTTCGGCGCAGCTCCAAGCCCTTGACTCGGTTCAGATGTCAAACATGACCACATCGCAAGTGGCAGCGATCAATGCTTTGCAAGTCAAAGGCATTGACTCGGATGACTTGAATTCTTTAAGTACAGACCAAATTCAGGCCTTTAGTACAGCGGCAATCGGTTCGATGAGTGCAGCGGATCAAATTGCAGCGCTGGATGGCAGCAAGCTCGGTGCATTGACAACCGCACAAGCACGTGCACTAACTTCAGCGCAAGCAGCGGCCATCACATCGGCCCAAGCAGGATCTTTGACATCTGCCGAAATCGCAGCCATGGGCAATGTGCAAGTCGCCAGCTTGACTTCGGACGTCATCGGCAGTCTCAATAATTCAGCTGTGGCAGGTATCACCACAGGACAGGCTAAGTTGCTGACTTCGGATCAATTGGGTGCACTCTCATCTGCACAATTTGTGAATTTGTCTGATGCGGGTGTTGCTGTGCTGAACTCAGCACAATTTGCAGCGATCTCTTCCGATGTCGTTCCGAATATGACGACCTCGCAAGTCGCTGCCATCAATACCACCACGTTGAGTCAACTGGATGCTTCTGCGCAATTTGCGGTTCTGAAATCGCAGCAAATTGCAGCATTAACTGCGACACAAGCGAAGAGTTTGACCAGCGATCAATTGCAAGCGCTGGATTCAACCCAAATTAACAGCCTTTCTACATCAGTAGTAGCTGCACTGAGCTCGGCCCAAGTTTCGGGAATTGACTCGGACGATTTTGCCGCGCTTAGCACAGACCAAGTGCGTGCATTGAGCACGTCAAGCATCGCGTCACTCAGCAGTGATCAGTTCAGTAAGTTAGATTCCACCCAACTGGCTGCGTTGACCACTGCACAAGCCAAAGTACTGACTGCAGATGAGCTAGGAACTTTGGACTCATCTGAAATTACCAACCTCACCGCTGCACATGTTGCTGTGTTGAGTTCGGCTCAATTGAATGCGATTGCCTCTGATGTGATTGGATCAATGACCAATGACCAAGTTCAAGCCATCACGACAGGTGCTTTTAAAAATCTTGATAGCGATCACATTCTTGGATTGAGTTCTACTCAAATGTCGGCGTTGACCGTTGCGCAAGCCAAGGTCCTCAGCTCAGATCAGCTCAAAGCCATGACGTCAGATCATTTGCCTAACATGTCGGTGGCTGCGATGGGCGCGTTGACATCAGCTCAGTTTTCGGGCATCGATTCAGAGGACGTGGCGACCCTGACAGCTGATCAGGTTAAAGCTTTGAGCACCTCTGTGATTGCCAGTTTGACCAGCGATCAGGCGGTGGCTTTGACAGCTGATCAAGCTGCTGCGTTGACTACTTCACAGGCCAAAGCCTTGACGGCAGCATCGTTGACCGCGATGGAATCGACACAGTTGAACCAACTGTCTGCAGCCAATGTGGCGACATTGAGCGCCAGTCAAATCAATGCAATTGACTCAGCCGATTTGGTATTGATGAGTGCGGATCAGATCAAAGCAATCAACACCACTGCCATTGCAGGCATGTCGGCAGACTTGGTGACCAGCTTGACCACTGATCAAGTCTCTGCTTTGGGTACAGCACAAATTCGAGCACTCAAATCAGCTCAAATTGTGGCGTTGGATTCAACCCAAGCGGCGGTGTTGTCTAAGGCCCAATTGGAGGCGATGACAACAGGCCAGTTGAAAGCCATGGAGAGTGACGATTTTGCTGCTTTGAGTGCCAGTGCCATCGCAGGTTTAAGTGCAGCACAAGCCAAAGTATTGAGCAGTGACCAAATCGTAGCCTTGACGACCGATCAAGTTAGTCAGCTGAGCACTGCTGCGATTGCCGCTTTGTCAAGCACACAGTTGCGCGCCATTGAGTCCGATGACTTGATGCAGTTGACCGCTACCCAAATGAAAGCACTCAGCCCAACGCTGGTCGCCACATTGGACAGTGCGCAAGTTGCCGTGCTGAAAACGGATCAGCTAGCAGCTTTGTCGACAGCACAAGTCAAAATTTTGACTTCAGCACAAATCGCAGCGTTGACAACAGACCAAATCAGTGGCTTGAGCAAATCACAGGTTTCTGTGATGACCTCACAGCAAGTGAACGCTTTGAGTTCGGATGTGCTTAAAGCCTTGTCTACCGATCAAGTCAGAGCGCTGAATGTCGCGACACTGAGCAAGCTCTCTAGCACGCAAGTTGGACTCATGAGCACCGATCAGGTGGCTGCTTTGACGACCACGCAAGTGCGAGTTTTGTCTTCTACTCAGATGAAGGCGTTGGACTCAGATCAAATGGCTAGTCTGACCACATCTCAAATGGCCAACTTGTCTGCTGCCCAATTGAATGCGATTGACTCAGAAGATTTGCAAGCGATGAGTGCCAGTCAAATCACTGCGTTGAATACGGCAGCTTTGTCCAAAGCTGATTCTGCACACATTGCTGGATTGACCACAGACCAAGTGGCTGCACTTAGCACCTTGCAAGTCAAGTCGTTGGCTTCTGGCGCTATGAAGGCTTTGAGCTCAGATCAAGTCTTGAGTTTGACAACGACACAAGTCTCCAATTTGAGCACCATGCAATTCAACGCGTTGGACTCAGCTGATGTGTCGGCGATGAGCGTGGACCAAATTCAAGTGTTGTCTAACACGGTGATTGGAAAAATGGATTCAGCTCATGAGGCTGCATTGACCAGTGAGCAAGTTGCAGCCTTGACCCAAACGCAAATTCGCAGCTTGACCACTGAGCAAGTGAAGAACTTGAGTTCAGATCAAGTTGCTAGCTTGAGCACTGCGCAAGTGGCTGTGATGAGTGCGACGCAATTGGCGGCTATTGAATCAGCAGACTTTGCAAGCTTGTCCACGGATGTGATTGGTGCATTGAGTACCAGCCAAATCGGGGCACTGAGTTCTGCTCAGATGAAAAAACTGACCTCTGATCAACTCCAAGCAATGACTACCCAGCAACTGGGTGCACTCAAAGCCGCGCAATTCAATGCGATTGACTCGACTTTGGTCAGTGCCTTGAGTTTGGATCAAATCAAAGGCATCTCCACGGCTGCAATTGCAGGCATGGACAGTGCACATCTCACGTCGTTGTCGACAGATCAAATCGCTTCGTTGACAACCTCTGCGGTGCGTGCCTTGACGTCTAGCGAAATGAAGTGGATGACTTCTGATCAAGTGTCTAGTCTGAGCACCACGGCTTTGCAAGCGTTGTCATCGGCTCAAGTGGGCGCAATTGATTCAGCAGATTTGGTGACCTTGGGTGCAGACCAAGTGGCCGCACTGAGTACAGCTGGTTTGGCTGGTTTGAGTAGTGGGCAAGTAAACAATTTGACCACCGATCAAATCGCTGCTTTGACGACACTTCAGATCAAGAACTTGAAGACATCGCAAATTGAGGCATTGTCATCGACACAAATGTCTGCGCTGACCACAACGCAGCTGGGCGCAATCACGTCGCTGCAAGCAGCTGCGATTGAGTCCGTTGATCTGATTCAATTGAGTACCGATCAGATCAAGGCGTTGACTACTGCTGCTGTAACAGGGTTGACATCCACACAAGTTAGTAAGCTCACCAATGCGCAAGTTGGCGCACTGACAACCGATCAAACCAAGTCCTTGACGACATCTCAAATTGTGGCGTTGACCAGTACCCAAGCTGCGAATTTGACGGCAGAACAAGTGTCTGTGTTGACCACCAAGCAAATCAGTGCCATGGAAAGCGCGGACTTTGGTGCGTTGACAACGGACGGCTTGAGTGGTTTGACTTCGACACAAGTCGCAGCCATTAACACCGTTCAAATCAGCAGCTTAGGTTCGAGCCAAGTTGCGTCACTGAGCACAGATTTTGTGGCGGCGCTGAATGGCGCACATGCTGCAGCTTTGAGTAGCGCGGTGATGTCTTCGCTGAGCACAGACCAAGTTGCGGCGATGTCGACCAAAGCAATTGCAGCGCTTTCTTCGAGCCAGTTGAGCCGATTCTCGACCGATCAAGTGCAAGCGTTGACGGGTTCACAAATTGGTGCCTTGACTTATAGCCAAGTAGCGGCGCTTACAGGTGATCAAGTGGGCGCATTGACCTCTTCACAAGCGACATCGCTGACGGGTAACCAAATTACGTCGATCAGTTCTGCGGTCATTTCTCGACTCCAGCAAGGTTCGTTGAACGCAATCAGTGCTTCGTTGATGACCGCGCTGTCGACCAGCCAGTTGAGAGCGATGGGAACAGATATGTTGCCAATGCTGACAGGCACTCAAGTAGCCGGTTTGTCTGTCCAACAAGTTAACACCTTGGCGTCTAACCAAATTACGGCGTTGACAACCAACCAAGTGAAGGCGTTGACAACAGCCCAAGTGCAAGGCATGGACTTGAACTTGTTCACTAAGTTGTCAACATCGCAAATTGACAGCTTGTCTGCGACGCAAGTGAGAGCCATTCCTTCTCAGGGCATTTCGTACATGGGGACTGAGCAAATTCAAGCGCTAAACACTAGCGCAGTGAGTGGGTTGACAACCAGCCAGTTCACTCAATTGAGCACTGCGCAAATTAAAGCGGTGAGCACTGAGCAAATGCATGCGCTGACCGCAGCCCAAGTGACGGCTATGACCACAGCACAAGCGGGAGCCTTGTCGGCGGACCAACTCTCTGCACTGGGTGTTTCTGCGTTGAGTGCAATGAGTCGATTCAATATCGAAGCATTGTCAACTTCTACGATTGCAGCGTTGGATACTTCGGTGATCAGAAGTTTGTCGAATACACAGATTTCTGGCATTTCAACATCGCAGCTGAGTGCGATGTCTGACGAACAAGTGAAATCCATCACAAGCGGTCAGATGAACTCATTTAGCCCAACGCTCTTCTCGAAGTTGAGTGGTTCGCAATTGCAGGCTATTGATGTGTCAACGTTCTCGGCGATTACGCCTACGTTGATCGCTTACCTGAGCAAGGATCAAATCCCTTCATTGACGGTGAATCAAGTGGGCGGAATGAGCACGGCTCAAATTCGAACCTTCAACCAAGAGATGCTTGATAGCATGACATCTGACCAAGCCAGTGCGCTCACTGCGGCTCAAAAGGCTGCCATTGTGGTCGCAGGACGGACGGTGCCCGGAGCCTAATCAAGACTTTTGACTTGCTCAATGCCGCTAAGCTGATGCTTAGCGGCATTTTCTTTTGCATATACTCTGAGAATGAAAATAAAACTGGTTGTTGCAACTCGAGTCAGTGAAGAAGAGTTTTTCACGTCCACATTGACGGGACGGTCTTTGAAAGCGAACCACCCAGACTTTGTGGAACTTAAGTTATTTCCCAATAACAATACGGGTTTGCCAGCGCTTTATAACCAGGTTATTCGAGCCTCAGAGAATGACCCTGCGACCTTAATTTTTGCACATGATGATCTGCTGTTGCTTGACTATTACTGGTGTAAAAGAATTATTGAGGGTTTAGAACACTTCAGTGTGGTGGGCTTGGCTGGCAATATATCCCGCGCTCCGCGTCAACCCACTTGGTGGTTTGTTGACGAGCAATTTAATTGGGATAAACGAGAAAATTTGAGTGGTGTGATTGGCCACGGGGATCAATTTCCTCCCGAAAATATTAGTTTTTATGGAGCGCCAAGACAACAGGTAAAACTGATGGATGGCGTCTTGATTGCGGCTCACAGCAAAACCCTTTTGGAAAATGAACTATATTTCGATGAGAATTTTGATTTCCATTTTTATGATTTAGACTTTTGTCGCCAAGCAGAAGTTAAGAATTTAGATTTAGGAACTTGGGACGTCTCATTTTCACATGGGAGTAAAGGTAACTGTGGCACCGACAGTTGGCGTCGAGGCTATTTTAAATATCTAGAAAAATGGGGTGAGTAATGCAGCAAACACCTGTCCACGATTTACACAATCCAGATTTGCTTGGGGTCATGAGGCCTACTACTCGAAAAGTATTGGAGATCGGGTGTATGTCAGGCGCGCTAGCTCGTGAATTTAAAAAGTTAGTGCCAGATGTTCTCTATACCGGTGTAGAAATAGATGCGAGTTACGCCGAGTTAGCAAAAAAATATTGCGATTCGGTCTATACGCTTAATATAGATGAAGCTCCAGATTATTTTTGGGAGGTGCAATCCGATGTGGATGCTTGGATCTTTGGTGATGTCCTGGAACATTTGCGTGATCCATGGCGTGTGTTAAAAAAAATAAATAAAGTTATCCCTAAGAATGGATATGTTGCAGCGTGTATTCCAAATGCTCAGCATTGGTCGATACAAGCTAAGCTAAGTATGGGTGATTTTAGATACGAAGATAGTGGATTATTTGATAGGACCCATTTGCGATGGTTTACAAGAAAAACAATTTACGAAATGTTTGAAGATTGTGGATTCCAAGTAGTGCAAGAGATTCCTAGGATATTTCCATCTCAAGGAAATGAAGAAATATTAAAATCTATTTCTCAGACGGCTTCTCTGTGCGGGGCTAATCCGGAAGTGGCAATCAAAGATGCATTACCACTTCAATATGTCATTCAGGCAGTGCCAGTTTGATGTGGATTTTTTGCGTTTAATTTTTCATCGCAATAGTTACAAACGAGGTGTGAGTCTCTTCAATTGAAATTATTTTTAATCCTATCGCATCTAACATGTTTCTGATCAAGTTTTCACTGAATACATGGTGATGAAGGCAGCGATTGTTCAAATTATCAAGACTTCTTACGGCAAATTGTTGAAAATTTCCAGCGACTGGATCTTTGCTTAAATCGTGAAGGCTTAATATTTCTCGTAGATGCGTCATGTCCGATTCATCTACAAGATTATTGTAGTCATCTACGATGTGCTGGAAAGAAGTAAATTCACGCTGATGGTCAAAGTTGCTTACTTTATTGGGTAGAACAAGTAACATTAAATGGTTGCTTTTTAATATTCTCTTCCACTCTAGAAGGGCTTTGATTGGATTTGCTATGTGCTCCAAGCAGTCAGATGAGAGTAGAAATTCATAGGTTTCAGCTTCTATTTCTTTTAAATCAGTCCCGTCGGAAATAAATTGATGACCAAATGTATTTGGTAAATACTGATATGTTTTGCCTGCTTGTATTTTTCCCTCCCAGATAGTGCTGTTAGAGAAGTTGACGCCATCCACCCTCTTCGCTTTGGAGTAAACGGGAATTAGTGAGCGGAATATATTAGATGGGCCGCCAATTTCAATCCCAATTTTTTCAGATACATAGTTAATCATATGTGCGTTTTCCTTTTATTGGTATTCAATCAGGGATTCCAAATG
Source organism: uncultured Polynucleobacter sp. (assembly GCA_937996825.1). Classification (GTDB taxonomy): domain Bacteria; phylum Pseudomonadota; class Gammaproteobacteria; order Burkholderiales; family Burkholderiaceae; genus Polynucleobacter. The sequence goes on from CALKUJ010000335.1 coordinate 10,547, forward strand.
CATGTCTTAATTCAATGTAAGTCATCGATGGCGGATTTCTAACATCGCCTTCAAAGCCTCTGGCTAGAACGATTGGAGGATTTTTTCTTCGTTTTTCCATGACTACGATACTGTCATACATGGCGATCGAATAAAGGTTATTTGCCAAATAGGAGTTTTGGAGTGTGGACAAGGGTGCGTAGTACCATGCATGCATCTCATCCATCATTGTTTTGATGTACTCATGAAACGACCCTTGGTGATTCAGCCCCCCTCCATGCGAGGGGAAGTAGCTGGTATGTGTGTCCTCGCAAACATACGTTCCGCCATTCGAAAGAATGGGGAACAGGGATTGAAACGTTACTATTTGCTGCTCCATCGTATGACCACCGTCATCTAAGACCAAATCGATGGTTGGATTTTTTATTTTGAATTCAGCCCAGAAATTGGGATCGGCTTGATTTCCAATCCAGATTTCAAAACCTTCTGCTTCTAATGCCTTGCATTTCGGATCTACGTCGACCCCAATAATTTTGGCCTCCGGTCCGAAAAAATCGCGCCACATCTGTAAGCTGCCACCATTTTGGATACCGATTTCTAAAAAAGTAATTGGTTTATTCTTATAAGCAGAAAATGCCTTTTCATAAACTTCGAAATAATCAATCCACTTGTAAACCATGCGATCAGATTTATTCAGGAATGAGGCAAGAAGGTGATGCTTTGACATGGTTTTAATTTATGCGTTCTTGTGGATAAGTAATTGAACTTGCTTCTCAAGTGAAGCAGTCAAAAGTTTCGGGTTCTTTTGTTTACGCAGCATGCTGCTCTTCACGCTCTTGACCAATTCTTTTTGATATTCAGCGTCGTTGGCAATCTTCAATGTGATGTCCACATATTCGCTGAAGGTGTTGGCAATCAACTCATGCAAACCGAGTGCACTCAACATGCTTCGGCCCATGCGCGACACCATGGTTTTGCCTGACAGGGTCACCATGGGCAAGTTGCAATTCAGCACGTCGTGCGTGGTGGAGCCGCAGTTGTAGGGGTAGCTGTCCAAAAACACGTCAGCGACCTGTAGTCGTGCCAAATATTCTTGGTAGCTGGTTCGTGGTGAGAACTGCACTTGGTGTGCTGCTACGCCAATTTGATTCAGCTTTCGCTTGAGTTCTGCAGTGGTCTTTTCGTTGTCATCCATCAGCCAAAGCACGGCCTGTGGTGCTTGTTTGAGGATGTTGGCCCAGGCAGCCAGCAGGTCTTCGTTGATTTTGTACACATTACCAAATGCCGCCATCACAAATGCGTCTTCAGGCAAGCCCACTTGCGCACGCGTGATAGGCGTGATGTCGGCCATGTTTTTGTTCAAAGGCAAAAAGCTGCCGTCTAAGTACAAAGGCTTTTCTGTGAAATAGGGTGTCAACTCTTCAGGAAGTACTTGGCGATCTGCCACCACAAAGTCCAGCCACGGCATGGCAGTGGTGCCAATGAAGCCCAGATAGGTGCCTTGCAACGGCGCGGGATGCATGGCACAAATGCCAGGGCGAGCGCCTGAGCTAAGTCCATGCATGTCAATCAGTACATCAATTTCGTTTGCCAGTACCAACTCGGCCACTTCTCGGTCGGTCAGTGACCCCACAGGATGGAAGTGTTCAAACGCTTGCTTGAGTCGAGCCCGGTAAGGCGTGCCATCCTCGGGGCTGTAGTCAAAGGCGTAAATTTCAAACTTGCTTTTGTCGTGTGCTTCTAAGAAGTCCGCCATCAACAGGCCAACAGCGTGGGTGCAAAGGTCACCCGACAAATAACCAAGACGAATGCGCTTGTGTTTGTAGTGTTTGTCCTTGCTTAAAAACTCTTCTTTAAACCCATAGGTTCTGCCGACAAACGCGTGTGCTGAAAGCAGTTGGATCACAGGGTCGTCATGCAAGGACAGCATGGCCAAGGGCGAGGTACTCATCAGCATGTCATTGGCTGACACGTTGGGCAGGCTTTGGTAAACCGGCCACATGCATGCTTTTTGGCGAATGTGCACCCAGTGCTGAATCACGCCAGATTGCTTGGGGTCCATCTGCAGGCTGCGGCGCAATGCCTGCTCAGCCATTTCATATTGCTTCTGGTTTTCGTAAACGCGCCCAATGTGATTGAGTGCGGTAATTTCCATCAGTTTGTCGCTCGACGGGTTCACCACCCCTTGTGCGACCACGTTGGACCATTGGTCCAGGGCTTGTTGGTTTTGTCCTTTGCGCTCAAGCACCAGACCTAAGTTGATGTGTGCCTGTGCCAGCTTAGGCTCCGAGGCAACGCACAAGCGATAGGCCTCTTCGGCCAAATCGGTCATGCCCAGTGTTTGCAACACAGAACCGTAATTGAACAGAGCCAAATATTTTTGGGGGTCTTCCGTATGTTCAATCCATTGACGGTAGAGATGCGCAGACTCAATCACCCGTTTTTCTGCTTGCAAGGCATCGCATTTGTACATGAGCTGATCAAGGCGCAACTTACCCATACCAGCTAGCTGCATGTAGTTGCTCAGATCTTCGTCTTCAATAAGAACAGGTGCAACCGCTACAGGGGGAGGGGTTACAGGTGATGTTTCTTTTTTTCGCTTGACTGTCTTAACAGGCAAAAGCATGGAGGAGGGGGTGCGCGCGTTCATGTCATTCCCTGGAGGTGAATAAAAGTGTTGCTCCAATCAAGCAGGTTCCATGCCTATCGGTGTGCAGCTTTATTGACACGCCGGTGTGTCAATAAATAGGTTGGCACGAAGTTTGCTTTGGAGGTTGAAACCTAACCGATGGAGTACCCGATGACACTTATTCAAGAATTGATGAGCCAAGCCAGCGTAGGCGGTTTACTCAATACCCAAACGATTCAACGTTTCAGCCCTGCTGAGATCCGCGAAACGATCCAGTCCCTGGTGGCCACCGAGCAGCTTGCGTTGGCCAACGCCTTGGGCGATGCTGGCATGAGTCTGTATCCACACAGCGAAGACATCTTGGCCATCACCAGTTTGTTGGCCATGATGAATCAAGACTGGGCATTGGCCGTGGAACTGATGGATGAGTTGATGGATGTGCAGGGCGGCAAAGCGCAGCCTTTCACTTTTGTGATGTTGGTTCGTGCGTTGCGTTGCAACCTCGACCCTGAGCGTGCCTTGGCTGTGGCACGTCAAGGCTTGGCACTTTATCCAGGCCAAGTGGAATTGTTGGCCGAGAAGTTGTCGCTGGATGATTTCAGCGAATCCATGATGCCCACAGCGGGCTTGCAGCACTAAGCGGCAAAAGATCGCACCGGACCGGCAAGCGGCAACCGCTTGCCGTTTCAGCGACAAAACCTTGCCACTGAG
>CALKUJ010000336.1 GCA_937996825.1 uncultured Polynucleobacter sp.
CATGCGACGGGTGATGATGTTCTAAAGGTAATTGCCAAATGCCTTGCAACAAGTATCCGAGAAACTGATTTTGTAGCGCGAATCGGGGGGGAAGAGATCTTGGTGCTGTTACCAGATACTCCAATCGAATTGGCCCCAGTTCTGGCTGAGAAGCTGAGAAAGTCAATAGCGAATACGCCTTTCGATTCCGTTGGCAGTGTCACTGTGAGCATTGGTGTTAGCTCTGTAATCGAGTCAGACTTGTTCGAAACAGATGTGATCGATAGGGCTGATCAGCTGTTATATAAGGCTAAAGATATGGGAAGAAACCAAGTTCAATCTTGAGTTAAAAATCGTCTAAGTAAGATTTTTGAGGTGCACAACCCATTTCTAAGGGTCTGCTTTGGGTCGACTAGAGACGGCCAAGGATGACCGTACCCTCAGTCGCCTGCTTCAACTCGAGTGGCGACTCTTCTTGATCAGTGAGTCACCCTTGCCGCGATTCACGGAAGAGTTCAGCGCTTGCAGGTTTTTGGTTGCATCAGAGCCACCCCGTGATTTCGGGGTGATGTGATCAACATCCCATCCCATTTCTGAGCTCTTGCCGTGCGAGTTGCGGTACATCGGATTCCCGTACGGATCCTTGCGGTACAGGTCCGGATCCTTGCCGCGCATTTTGTCTGCGTTGTCCCAAGCTTTTTTGATCTGATCTTTCGTTGCCATAGTTCGAGTCCTAGAGGTTATTGCCCTGAAGCGCAGGGCATCGCATAAAAACCTTGTCGGCGCTGTGTGACCACAAGCGCCCGGTAAGCCAGCAGGGGGCGATCGACACCAGGCTTGCCTTTGTCGCGGGACTTCACCTTGAATACATCGATCGGCTTGTCGCTTTCAAGTCCTGCCTTGGCCATGATTCGTTCTCCACGCGTTGGCTCCCCCCTGAATGACCAGAGAGCGCCGAACACGGATGCCTGAGCATCTGTAAGTGCAATGTGTCCGAACTCTGGCAGTAGCACTGAGCGGAAGTCGTCAGCAAAGGGGCCGTAAACCGGTTTAGCGGGCTCACGTTGCGTTTCTGTGGGGCGTTGGCCCTGTGGGGCAATAAATGAGATTCCGCCGCCGTAAAAGGCGAACCGCTCCTGAAGTGGCAGCCAATCTATGTCAACGGCAAATGGGTGTGCGGTCTGGTCGATAGGTTTGGGCGTGATCACCCGCAACCGAGAGGCATTGACTCGCAGCGCATCAAGGGTCGCCGGTGCATGAACCAGGCCGGACAAGTTGCGAGCCAGAATGACTGGCCCTTGTCGTGCATCGCCTAGTCGCCAGACGCCAGGACTGACTTGATCGATTCCATCGCGGCTGTTGATCTCCATTGCCATGCGCAATTTTTGCCGCAACCAATCCTCGTTGAGCGTGACGGCTGCCATGTCCTGTGGCTCGAGCTGGATCGGACCGCATTCAGGGCATTGGCAAAGTCTGCCTCCCTTGCCATCAGCAACGACCTGCCCACGATGCAAGTTGCAGTATGGGCAAAGTGCGTATTGCTGATTGACGGTGGCAGGCTTTATAGCGGAGCCCAGCAGTGAGCATGCCGCAAGCTCGTTCGGAGACAACGCGTACCGAAATACGGGCGTTCCCTCAGCGAACAAGCGGCATACCAATGACCAAGCGTGATGCACCGTCATGGTCAGTCCTGATATGCGGGTTCTGACTGATGCGCGTCTTCTCCTGGGTGCTGCTCGTTGGCGCTCAGAGTTTGGCCCGCATCAAGGATGCCCATCGAAACAAGATACCCCTCCAACTGGGCCTGCAACTTGGCGTCAAACTTGTGCAGGTTCAGGCGTCCTTTGCGGGTGATCTCAATGGTGATGACCTTTGATCGTGCCTTGCCCGGCTCAGGTGGGTAGTACAGGTTGATGTGGGCGGAGTTGATTTGCCAGTTGCGCTTGATAGGGTTCTCGCTGGGAAATGCCTCGGCCAGCAATTCAGTCACGCACTGTTGGTCGCTTGATGCCGTGGCTGTGCATTCCACCTTCAGATCGCCATGCGGGCTGAGCAATGAAAGTGTCTTGACTTGCAACGCCATGAATCCGTCAGTCGTTAGCGCCTGGGGAACATTGAATCCCAGACGCAGGGCCGACAAATCAAGTGTTGGTGGTTTGATGCGGTGAGCATCGACTTTCACGCCAAGCAGGTGTTCGGCGAAGGCCGTGAGCAGCATGGAGTGGTACTTGGCACCGCCCTTGACCAACGAGCGTGCGACACCGGTCTTGGCTGAATACTCCAACACCATGTGAATGTTGGGGTTACCAATGTGATGGGTCAGCTTCGGGCCTGCAAACTCCAGACGCAGCATCGCCAGGTCTTTCACATGAACGGTCAGCAGGTAAACGTCGGGTGACCGTTCAAGAACGAAGGCAACACTGCCGTCGCCACACTGCAGCTCACGCTGGTAGAACTCTGAAATGGCCTGGCGCAAGCAGAGCAAGGCCGCATCAGATGTGTTGGGCTTGCGTTTGACCCCGAGATCATTTTGCTGGGCTTGTGTTCCGTGGCGCTCGAAGTAGTCCACGTCACCAGCCAGATCAAAAAGTGCCGGGTGATTTACGTACAGCCAGAACGAGCGGTGGATGTCGCTTCTGCTGGCGGCGAGCCCCACCAAAGCTGCCCCGTCTTGCCTTGCTACCTGAAACATCGCCTGTTTACCCGCAGCATCCCCGAGACCAACGCTTGCCATCAGCTTGGCAACAAGCTTGTCACGGGCGATTTGATCGGACCACAACTGAATTGCCTCAATGACTGACTTGGTGACCTCGGGGTCATCCGACCAGGTCAGTTCGTCAGGCAAAGGCAGGCCGTTGTCAGCCAGGAAGTTTTGGAGGGTGGTGTCTACGGGCAGCTCCAGCAGCACATCGACAAAGGTTTTTTTCATTTTCTTGGT
>CALKUJ010000337.1 GCA_937996825.1 uncultured Polynucleobacter sp.
TCACCAACGTCATACCGAATTTGCATACGATCACGAATCTGTTTCGTCAGACTCAGATCTTCTTCAGCCGCTTTTTGCTCGGCTTCAATTTTGGCTAACATAGCTAAAAGCTCGGCGTGTGATTTTGGTTGGCTAGGCAAAAATGCTGCCATTTCTTCAGGCGCCGCTTCAGGCAAGCCTGCTCTTAGCGCTTTTAATTCTTGTCTAACAACTTGAAATGCGTCGAGAAGTCTTTTTTGCTCTGCTTGTTCACTGCCTTCAGAAATCAAATAATGCTTCACATCCATTGCGGATGGGGCAATCCTCAGGGCACGACCTATCGCAATACCATTCGTAACCGGAATACCATGAAGCGTAAAAGACAAATTACTGACCTTCCCCAAAACGATCATTGATGAGTGTTTGAATGGCATCAAATGCTTCTTGCGCTTGATCACCTTCAGTCTCAAGGGTCACAACACTTCCCATACCAGCGGCCAACATCATCACACCCATGATACTTTTTGCATTAACTCTTCTACCACCCTTGCTTAGAAATATTTCACAAGGGAACTGCCCCGCCAGCTGAGTTAATTTAGCTGAGGCACGCGCATGCAATCCAAGTTTGTTGATGATATTAATTTCTGCACTTGGCATTCTTAATCCTTAACTTTCATTTGTTTATTGTCATCAGTATGAGTGAGGTGACCAATCGGAATAATCCCTTGTTGGCCACCGTGCATGGCTTTTTGAGAAGCAGAATCTAAAGGTTCTGCTCGGTAAGCAATGGCGCGCATCAACATGGGCAAATTAACCCCTGCAATCACTCTGACGCGCCCATCAAACTCTGGCAGATGAGCCAAACGATTGGCAACGTTGGCTGGGGTAGCACCCATGATGTCTGTGAGCACCAAAAGCCCCCTATCAGAAATAACTGAATGAGCAGCCTCAACTGTGCGCTCCAAGGTCACTTTGGCATCTTCGTGCGCCATGACATCCAAGGCCTCGAGACGATCAGGGACTTCACCAAATACATGACGAGTAAATTCTTGTAAGGCAGATGCCAAAGGTGCATGAGCGATGATTAAAATTCCGGCCATTTAATGAATCTGTTTCTCTAAACTAGTTAACCACTGCAATGCCACATCATGACCTGTTTGTTCTGTAATTTCAACAAAGCAAGTTGGGCTTGTGACATTTATTTCTGTTAAAAATCCGCCAATAAAATCTAGGCCCACTAGGTGCAAGCCCCTCGACGCCAACTGTGGAGCAAGCTCTTGCGCAATCTTCAACTCTTGTTGAGTGACAGGCTGAGCAACCCCCTTACCACCTGATGCTAGATTACCTCTCACTTCACCATCTTGAGGAATACGAGCCAAACCGAAAGGAACCACTTCGCCACCAATTAACAATACCCGTTTATCGCCAGCAGCTATTTCGGGCAGGAACTTTTGCACCATCAGGGCTCGCTGACCATTGCACCCAAGAGTTTCAACGATGCTGGCTAAATTAAGTCCATTATCTTGAACTCGAAAAATCCCTTGGCCGCCCATGCCATCCAAAGGTTTGATGATCACATCTCGATGAAGTTGATGAAACGCTTTGATATCAGCCAAGTCATGACTAACCATGGTCGGAGGCGCAAACTTCATGAACTCTAGAAGAGCTAATTTTTCAGAGTGATTTCTTAAAGCATCAGGGGCGTTGAATACCTTTGCTCCCTCTAGGCATGCTTGCGATAAAAACCAAGTGGCTGTGACATATGCCGAATCAAAAGGAGGATCTTTCCTCATGATGATGGCATCAAATTCAGAAAGCTTTTTTGCCTGAGCTCTAACTTCTTTGAACCAAGAACCCTCATAAGTTGTTATCTCAATCTGCTTGCAATCTGCTCGAACAAAAGAGTCGATACTTTTTAGATCATGAATATGACAGTGCCAAACTTCATGACCTCGCTGTTGCGAAGCCTTCATCATCGCCAAAGTACTGTCTTTTTTAACGACGAAACTATTCAGAGGATCAGCAATAAAGAGAAGCTTCTTCATCTGATTATTCTGCCTCTGGATCAGTGCGCTCTAATTCTAAAGATGCTGCCAATAAGGCAAGCCTTGCAACTACGCCATAGAGATAAAAACGATTTGGTACCGCAATACCTGGCTTTGCTGCAACATCAGGGATCGCATTGTGCTCAAATGCAAGCGGCACAAAATGCATGCCTGGAGCATTCAGATTTTCGTCAACGCCACGGCTGGTATGAACTCTATAGAAACCACCAACCACGTAACGATCCATCATGTAGACCACAGGCTCAGCAACGGCTTCATTGATTTTTTCAAAGGTATAGACACCTTCTTGAACCAAGACATCAGCAACTTCTAAGCCCTCTTTGATGACGCTCATTTTGTTACGTTCTTTGCGGTTCAAATCTTTGACTTCGCTGGCATCTTTAACGGTCATGATGCCCATGCCATAAGTTCCAGCATCCGCTTTCACAATGACGTATGGTTTTTCTTTGATGCCGTATTCTTTGTATTTACGCGCAATCTTTTTCAGGATTGCGTCAACGCTTTCTTGCAAGCAATCTTCACCGATGCGCTCATGAAAGTTAACTCCAGAACACTTCGTGAAAAATGGATTGATCATCCAAGGATCAATATCAATCACCTTAGAAAACTTTTTAGCCACATCATCATAGGCATCAAAGTGATTTGATTTACGACGCACTGCCCAACCAGCATGTAATGGTGGCAGCAAATATTGCTCATAAAGATTTTCTAAGATCTTTGGGATACCGCCGGATAAATCATTATTCAGAAGAATGGTGCAAGGATCAAAATCCTTAAGGCCTAATCGACGACCTTTCATACCAATTCTGGCCAATGGCTCTAAAACCAATCTTTGACCATCTGGTAAATCGATGGGTGTTGGTTTTGTTATCTCTTCTGACAAACTTCCCAAGCGAACGTTCAAACCAGTTTGTCTCAATATTGAAGCCAAGCGTGCGACGTTTTGCAAATAAAACACATTTCGTGTGTGACGCTCGGGTATCAATAGTAAATTTTTTGCGTCTGGGCAAATTTTCTCAATCGAAGCCATCGATGCCTGAACGGCCAAAGGCATCATTTCTGGAGATAGGTTATTGAACCCTCCAGGGAATAAATTTGTGTCAACAGGAGCAAGCTTAAAACCCGCATTGCGCAGATCAACTGAACAATAAAAAGGTGGCGTGTGCTCTTGCCACTCCAGCCTGAACCATCGCTCAATGGCAGGTGTGGCTTCTAAAACTTTGCTTTCTAATTCAAGCAAAGGACCATTTAGGGCAGTAATAAGATGAGGAACCATGTTGTCATTCTAAGACAGATAAAAAAAGAGCGGGTTCTAATTAAAGAAACCGCTCTTTAAAAGCCCCCCAGTCACAGATCTACCAGGGGATGTTTACTTCACATTTCACACAGATTTACTACCAAATCATTAACTTTCGTACGCTGTTTCGCCGTGTGAAGTAATGTCTAAACCTTCACGCTCAGCATCTTCAGGTACACGCAAACCAATGACCACATCAACTAGTTTGTAGGCAATGAATGAAACCACGCCTGACCAAACAACCGTTGTTAATACAGCCTTGGCTTGAACCCATACTTGTCCTACGATTGAGTAGTCAGCTGCAACAGCGTTGGCTACGTAGTCGTAGATGCCTGTGCCACCCAATGCTGGGGCTGCAAACACGCCTGTTAAAAGCGCACCCACAATACCACCCACACCGTGAACACCAAACACGTCCAAGCTATCGTCAGCACCTAACATGCGCTTCAATCCAGTAACACCCCACAAGCATAGGAAGCCTGAGATCAAACCGATGATGATGGCGCCCATTGGGCCAACAAAGCCTGCTGCTGGAGTAACTGCAACCAAACCGGCCACTGCACCAGATGCTGCACCCAACATTGATGGCTTGCCTTTGCCCATCCACTCACCCAAAGACCAAGTCAACACAGCTGCTGATGTTGCTAAGAATGTATTAGCAAACGCCATTGCTGCACCACCTGATGCCTCTAGTGCTGAACCTGCGTTGAAGCCAAACCAACCAAACCACAATAGTGATGCACCAACCATGGTCAAAGTTAAGCTATGTGGCTTCATGGCTTCTTTGCCGAAACCAATACGCTTACCGATCACATAAGCACCAACCAAACCAGCTACAGCGGCATTGATATGCACCACTGTGCCGCCAGCGAAGTCTAATGCGCCCATTTGGAACAACCAACCAGAAGCTGCTGTTGCTGCTTCACCTGCGGCTGCATCTGTATAAGCATCAGGACCTGGCCAGAACCAAACCATGTGAGCGATTGGTAGATAGCTGAATGTGAACCATAGAACAATGAACAACAATACAGCTGAGAACTTTGCACGCTCTGCGAACGCACCAATGATCAAGCAGCAAGTAATCGTTGCGAATGCGCCTTGGAATGAGAAGAATGAAAACTCCGGAATCACAACACCTTTACTGAATGTCGCGCCCATTGATTCTGGTGTTAAACCAGCCAAGAAGAGTCGATCAAATCCACCAAAGAAAGCGTTACCTGGTGTGAAGGCAATACTGTAGCCATACACTGCCCAAAGAACAGCCACCAATGAGAAGATGACCATACACTGCATCAACACAGACAACATGTTTTTGCTACGCACTAAGCCACCGTAGAAAAGACCCAAACCTGGCAATGTCATCAATACCACCAAAGCAGTACAGATCATGATCCAAGCTGTGTCACCTTTGTTTGCAACTGGTGCTGGAGCGGCCGGAGCAGCTGGAGCAGCACTTGCAGCAGCAGTAGCTGGAGCTGTCACTGCTGGCTTAGCATCATCTTTAGCAAATGCTGGAGATGAAACTGCCATCGTGACTGATCCCAATGCCAACGCTGTTGCACCAGCTGCGAGTAGACGTTTAATCCAATGTGTCATTTTGATACCTCGCTTTAAAGAGCAGACTGACCGGTTTCACCGGTACGAATGCGGATAACTTGTTCAACAGATGACACAAAAATTTTGCCATCACCGATCTTGCCGGTTTTTGCTGACTTTTCAATCGCTTCGATGGCGCGTTCAACGATGCCATCATCCACTGCTGCCTCAATTTTTACTTTTGGCAGAAAATCAACAACGTACTCAGCACCGCGATACAACTCGGTGTGACCCTTTTGTCGTCCAAAGCCTTTGACTTCAGTGACGGTAATGCCTGAGACGCCTACTTCTGATAGCGCCTCACGCACTTCGTCAAGCTTGAAGGGCTTGATGATTGCTGTGATTAATTTCATGAGTTTCTCCGTGAGATCGCTGAATTAGAAAGCTTTGGTTAGAGATAAAACGAACGCATCTTTATAGAGCGCCTTTGTACCGCTAGTAGCATAAGCTTTTGTACCAGCACTCATATTATTGGTGTGGTACTTGCCGCTAATAATCACGCCATCCATGTCATAAGTTAGGCCTACGTAATAATCAGAATAAGAAAACTTACCATCAGTTTTGTAATCAGATGCTGACTCTTTATAGTCCGTATAACCTGCATGAGCTACAACAGATAGCTTCGGCGCCACTTCTTGTGTCAAAGTTAAATCGTAGTAAGTTGTTCCTCTCGCGCTTTTATTAGAAGCTGTCGATGCGAAATAATTGTCACCAATAACGTAGTTGACTTTAAACAAAGCAGGGCCATAAGTTACGCCCACATAAACTTCCTCAGTATTAGCTAAATAATTTGTGTTATTACTCTTACCTTTATTAGATCCAGGATAGTAGTAAGCAATCGCGCCTACATCAAAAGTAACTCCTGAAATTTCTTTTTTAAATCCACCGTAAAAATCAACCTCAAGATTGTCACCTTTTGGACCAGCTGCCCAGTCAGAAACTTGTGAAGCCCATGTTCCTAAATAAAAACCTTCCTTGAATGCCACATCCACACCACCCTGCAAAGCAGGATTTTTATTATTCTGTGAAATGCCACGGAAACGATAGTCACTGGTAACACCAATATTCGGCGTAATCGTTACGCTTGGGATTTCAGCTGGCGCAGCTGTTTGTGCCAACACAGTGCCAGAAGTTAAAGTTGCAGCAGCTGCCAAAGCGATCGCTGAGAGAGTTAAGTAAGTTTTCATATGTTGCACTCCTAATAAACAATCCAAGGGAAATTCCTTGCTAAGTTATTAAGCAAAAGCTGTGCCAGTTCTATTTAATTCAATAAAAACAATGGTTTAATTGGCTTATTGCCTCATTGCTTGAGTGTAATCAAATCAGTGCACCATTTAAGTATGCATGATATGCACCAAAATGAAGCACCGTATTGGTGCATGGCATACTCATATCTTTGGTAAAAAGATACTATTGAAGAAATACCTTTGGAGACCGTATGAAACCGCAAGACATCATGGAAAAAATGCAGACCATTGCCAATGACATGCAAACCAAAGTTGGCGATGCTATTCGTCAATCACCTGCAAAAGACTTAGAAAAAAATGTTCGCGGCTTAATGACCCAAGGATTTCAGAAACTAGATTTGGTCACTCGCGAAGAATTCGATTTGCAGACTCAAGTATTAGCTAAAACTCGTGCCAAATTAGAAGAGCTTGAAGCCAAGGTCAGCGCTCTAGAAAAAAAGTAATTACTTATTTAGCTGCCAAGTGATGCTTCAAAGGTTTTGGGTAATACAAAAACCAAATAAAAGACATCACTTGTAGCACTAAGAATACTAAAAAGACTTGGCGAAAAGCATCTGGCTTTGCAAAACCTTGAGCAGTCATCAAGTCAATTCCCCAGCCAATGCTCCATTGGAAAATAAAAGCTCCAACAAATATCAATAAGTTGTAACTGGTGCTCGCCAAGCCCGCATTACGCGATGGAAATGCTGTGATCACAGTGCTCTGACCCAAAATATGTCCTGTAGCAGTGATGGCCAACAAAATCCATAAAATCCAACTCAACTGAATTTGCCAAGTCATCGCAATCAACTGCGCCACCAAACCAATCCCCAACAAATACTTGATGTAGTTCAGTGTTTGATAACCCTGTCGATTGGCACGTGGAATAAACCAGGCATTAAACGCATAACCCAACAACATCACGCCATTGAATAAAAACAAAATTTGCGCACTTTCAACCGAGCTATAGCCAAGAACATCCATCATCCATGGACCAATCCAAAGTGTTTGCAATGCCAAAAAGCCACCATGATTGATCACACCGATAGGCAACATTCTTAAGAAGAATGGATTAAGAAAAATATCTTTCAAGCCAATCGACTGATGATCATCACTCAAAGGTGCATTATTCACATGTGGGTGATCATCAAATTTTGGCAAACCAAAACGTATGCCTATAAAACCAATGAAGACCATCATGGCCATCACCAAGAAGATTCCGCGCCAGCCAATGTAAGGCAGAGATAACTGAACAGGTACCGTGGTCATCAAAGCGCCTACCGTACCGAACACCAACATTGCCGAAGCAAGTTGCCCTTGCTGCTCTAACGCAAACCATCTGCGATAAGCGGTGAAGGCTGCCATGAGACAAGCTGATACGCCCACACCAATCATGAGTCTTCCGATCGACAAACCGAGGAGACTCTCTGCCAAAGCAAAGGTGATTGTCCCAACCAAGGCGATCAATAACAACACACTCTCGACTCTTCTAACGCCAAATTTATCAAGCGCAATACCCAAAGGTATTTGCATCGCTGAAAAGCCAATGAAGTAAGCGGCTGATAAAAGACCTAGCTGAGCATTGCTGATTTTTAAATCTGCCATCAACTCTGGAGCAATCACTGCGTTCACCGAACGGAACGCATAAGACAAAACATAAGCAAAAGCAAAAAAGATAAAAACCTTGAGTGCCAAAGCACCCTTCATCGGTAAAGCGGGAGTTGGCTGACTCATAGCGACTTAGTAAGGTTTAAACCCAGAAAAGAACATTTCGTGAGCATCCGTCTGAATCAACTTTTCAAGAGACACATTACCACTGATTGTTTGCAAAAGACTCTGTTGATAAATTTGTATTTGTCCGTCAGGAAACTGACGTTGAACAATTCTAAATCTCAATAGTCTTCTTTTAGCATCAGGACCATCACCTTGGATCAAGAACTCTTTAGCACTTAAATCAATGCTGGACTGCCCGGCAGTTTTAATCGTCACAGCCTTTTCAATTGGCTCAGAAGAGTTTTTCAAATTACTTAACATCCCTGTTTGTAAATATTTTAAAAACCCATTGGTGTCAAATTTTTGACTGATGTCCTTTGGGACATTAATGACCCCAACTGCGTAAAGTGAATTCTCAACCCTTGATGCTTCAATCGTCATCGTTAACTTTTGACCATCAAACATCACTGCTTTTTCAGCACGGCTAGGCTTACCTGGATAAAGGGCCTCATAGAGCAAATCATCAGCACGGACCGTTCTCCAGTCTAAGGTTGGAGAACAAGCAGACACACTCAGCAACAGACCAAGCAAGATGAAGAAATTTCGCAACATGATTTGTTTAATTTGCATAAAATAAGATTATGCCCACACAACTTCAATTCAGCAGATTTATGACAATCAAACATCTTTTAGCGGTTGGTCTCATTTCTGTGTTTGGCCTCTTATCTGGCTGCTCATCAGACACTCAGCAATCTGTACCAACATTCAAGATTTCTGAAATATCCGGTAAAACTTTGACCCAAGCTGATATCGCTGGCAAAGTCACCGTGATTAATTTTTGGGCAACCAGCTGTGTGACTTGTGTCAAAGAAATGCCTGACTTGGTCAACACCTATGAAAAGTACAAATCACAAGGTTTAGAATTCATTGCCCTAGCCATGTCTTATGACCCACCAATGTATGTTGTGAATTTTGCAGAGACTCGCAAACTACCATTCATCGTTGCCATGGATTCAGATGGAAGTGCAGCGAAGGCATTTGGGAAAATTCAGCTAACCCCAACAACACTGGTGATCAATAAGCAGGGAAAAATCATCAAGCGTTATGTCGGTGAGCCCGAGTGGAATGACTTCCACAAACTACTAGAAAAGTCTTTGGCAGATAAAAGCTAGTTTTTAACTAGCTGCTTACCTGCCAATTGTTTTAATTAAACAACGCCCGCCTTGTGGGCTTGCTCGTCTGCGTGATAGCTTGATCTGACCATCGCTCCAACCGCTGCATGCGTAAAGCCCATCGCATAGGCCTCTTTTTCAAACATGGCAAATGTATCAGGGTGGACATAACGACGCACAGGCAAATGATGTCCTGATGGTGCTAAGTACTGACCAATGGTGAGCATATCGATGTCATGCTCACGCATGTCTTTCATCACTTCTAAGATTTCCTCATCCGTTTCGCCAAGACCAACCATCAAACCACTCTTGGTTGAAACATGTGGATAGCGTGCTTTAAAGTCTTTTAACAACTTCAAAGAATGCATATAGTCTGAACCAGGTCGTGCTTCCTTGTACAAACGTGGCACTGTTTCTAGGTTGTGATTCATCACATCTGGCAAACCATCATTGAAGATATCCAAAGCCTTTTCAAGCCTACCCCTGAAATCCGGAACCAATACTTCAATTTTTGTTTGCGGGGATAACTCTTTGGTCTTTGTGATGCAATTCACAAAGTGTTGAGCACCGCCATCACGAAGATCATCGCGATCCACACTGGTGATCACCACATAAGAAAGTTTCAGTGCTGCAATTGTTTTAGCAAGATTATTAGGTTCTTCTAAATCAAGAGGATCTGGTCTTCCATGACCAACATCACAGAATGGGCAGCGACGCGTGCATTTATCACCCATGATCATGAACGTTGCCGTGCCTTTACCAAAACACTCACCAATATTTGGGCAACTGGCTTCTTCACAAACAGTCACCAATTGATTCTCTCGAAGAATCTTTTTGATCTCATTAAAGCGAGTGTTGCCAGAGGCGGCCTTCACCCTGATCCAATCAGGTTTTTTTAAAACTTCTTCAATCGGCACAATCTTGATTGGGATGCGCGATGTCTTATCAGCAGATTTTTGTTTTTGATTTGGATCGTAGGTCTTGGTCATGACCGCACCTCTAATTGTTGAGATAAATGGCTCACTATATTTTTTGCCACAATGTCGATATTGTCGCTCACCCCAAGACTCTTCATATCAATTGTCTTTAAACCCTCATAACCACAGGGGTTGATTGCCAAAAAAGGCTTCAAATCCATATCCACATTGAGTGCTAGTCCATGATAACAACATTGCTTGGTCACTTTTAGTCCCAAGGCAGCAATTTTGGCTCCATGCAATTCTGCAGGGATTGCTTGCTCATTAGCTAGGTAAATGCCTGGCGCCCCGGATATTCTTTGTGATGAGATTCCAAAATCTTTCAAAGAATCAATGACTGCTTGCTCCATGCGACAGACCAGGTCTCGAACAAATAGACGTCTGCGTCGCAAATCTAACAATAGATAAATGACCAATTGCCCAGGACCGTGATACGTGATCTGACCACCTCGATCAATCGGGATCAAAGGTATTTGTGGATTAGGTAAAAGTAAATGTGCCGCATCACCAGCTTGGCCCAATGTATAGGTCGGTGGATGCTGCAGAACCCAAAGCTCATCTGGTGTGTCAGCTGAGCGCTCGGCCGTGAATTTTTTCATCGCCTCAAATGTTGGCAAATACTCCTGCAAACCTAACTGGCGAATGATGATTGTCATTTTTATAAAACAACACTCACCATCGGGTGAGTCGATAGAGTTCTATAGAGCTCATCCAATTGCTCACGGCTTGTGACATGCACTGTCACTGTTAAACCTAAATAATTGCCATTTTTAGATGGCCTGCACTCAGTGGTGTTGACATCAAAATTTTTATCAAACTGCAGGACAACATTTTGAACTGCTTCTCGATACCCCGGAACAGATTTACCCATGACCTTGATTGGAAAGTCACAAGGGTATTTGATCAGAGATTCTTCTGCTGGAATATCCATGTTCAATGAACACCTCGAGGATCAGGTTGACCATGGAAGGCACTCACAATCAAATCTCGGATGCAATGTAGTTTGCGGTGGAAAAAATGATCCGCACCTGGTATCACTTGCACAGTTAACTCTTGAGGTCTGGCCCAATCTAAAACACTGGATAGAGGAATCACATCATCCACTTCACCATGAATCACAATCGTGTTTTTAGGCACTGGAGCAACATCCCATTTACCAGTTGCAGAACCCACCATGATGAGTCGCTCAGGTGGCATCTGCATTTCTTCTAAATGTTTTACGACATAACTGCTGACGTAACTTCCAAAAGAAAAACCAGCGATTACCAAGGGTAATTCAGCAACCAATAATGGCCAACCCTGTCCCTCTAACTCTGGAATTTCTTGCCAACCAAAAGAGTCTTTCATCCAAGCAATGACGGCCAATAAATCTTGGGTTTCACCCTTGCCATCATCATGCACACCTTCGGATGCACCAACACCTCTGAAGTTAGGTCTTACAGTCACGTAATTCAACTGAGCAAAAGTACGAGCCAAGGTTTGCGCCACTTTGTTATCCATCGTGCCGCCCAAAAGCGGATGAGGATGGGCAACCAGAGCAATCCCTCTAGGACGAAAATTTGCTGGGTCATGCTTTAAACCCTCAGGCAAGTCTAAAGACGCCTCAATGATTCCAGCTGGACCCTTTAAATGAATTTTGATGGTTCGATTCAATTAATCAATCCTCAATCGATCAACAACTTGGCCCTTAACAAAATGTGTATCAATGATTTCATCAATGTCACTTTGATCGATGGCGGTGTACCAAATGCCTTCTGGGTAAACAACCATGACTGGCCCATGTTCACAACGATCTAAACAACCGGCTTTATTCACTCGGACTTTTCCAGACCCCGCCATACCTAACTCCTTACAACGAAGTTTGGCATGCTCAAAGAGTCCTTGAGCGTTGTGCTGGGCACAACAGTCCTTACCGTTTTCACGCTGATTTAAACAAAAGAATAAGTGGTATTTGTAGTGGCTCATATTGAAAATTATATAGATGACTTGAGTTTTAAGCCTTTTATCAAAGATAAACATGCCACTACTGGCCAAATCCAGGCCAACCATGACATCAAATGATTAAAGTGCAATAAACGACCTTGACGCCACTCCTGAATAGTCACCAAATAATATGGATTTTGTGGAAAGAAATTAACCAAGAACAACATCCCAAGCAAAGTACAAACAGCAATTAAGTACAAATAAACCTTGCTCAACTGCAAAGCACCAAACAACAGAATGGTTGCGAAGATCATTCCCCACAATGCGGGCGGCGTTAACCATGCAAAGCTTTTATCAGCCCCAAACTGCATGCCCGAAAACAAGCCCTTCAAAATGATCGTGGTAAGCAACAAACAAAACAGCAGTGGTAATTTAGGCGCACCTTTGCGCATGGTCAATGCAATGCTGATGCCAGCAAAAAGCCAAGCCATCATGGTTGTAGCGATTTCAATGGTGGCGAAATTAAAATGACTGGTCCACAGCATAGAGCTTGGCCACTTGGTGGCAAGACCCCCCATCGCTAACCAAGCTGTTTGCGGATAAATTTGCGCCCACGGAAATGCAAGCAATAACAAAATACCGCTAGAGCGAACCCCAAACCACTCAACCCTCTTTCTCTGAAACACGCTTCCCGAAAGCCAAGTTGGGTCTAAGCTTATTGCAAACAACGCTCCAATTGTCACTCCAGAGATATTTGCCCACCAATCAACATTACTCGGTATTCGGGTGACCAGCCAAGTTTGTAATGACTCTAACCCTGCAGAAAGGCATGCTCCGATGATGATTGAAAACAACAGTGCACGATAGGATTTGAGGCGAGGATATACAGCAAAAACAATCAAAAATCCCAAGGGCATATAACCCAAAATATTCGTAAAGACATCAAATGATGTGATGTATTGGGGGATTGGCGCCAGAATCCAATCCAAATATGTGGCACCAACGCTCACATTGAAATTAAACGGGAAAATGCTGGCGTAAATAATCAGCAAAATATAGGAGAGGCACGCCATCCTTGCAGTTGGCATCGGCAAATCAGGCCAATTTAGGCGTTGTGGTCTCTGAAAATTCCCTGTCATAACGACATAGTACCTACAATAATGCTATGGCGATAAATTGGATCCTAGAAAGCGTTGATCAAAGTCCTTCAACCAATGAAGACTTGATGACTCGATGGCGAGCTGGCCAGCTCTGGGAACCCATTGCCAGAAAAGCTATCACACAAACTTCTGGCAAAGGCCGACTTGGTAGATCTTGGGTAAGCCATGCCAAGCAAGCCCTGACATTTTCAGTTGCCTATCCATTTAAAAAAAGTATTTCTGAACTTTCAGGATTAAGTCTTGCTTGTGGACTTGCAGCAATCAAAGGCATCAGCGAAGCCAGCGGAATTTCTCAAGAGGACTTAAAGAAATCTGGTTTAGGTCTCAAATGGCCCAATGATATTTTTTTAAACAATAAAAAAATGGCCGGCTTATTACTTGAGGGCGGTCAATTAGACCCAAGCCAAGCCACCTGGATAGTGATTGGCATTGGCATTAATTTGACTGCGGATGAAACTCTTAAAAACAGCATCCAACGCCCAATCGCCAGCTTAGATCAAATTGACCAAGCTAAAACAATCGATGCTGACGTTTTATGGCTCGCCATCCTTAAAGAGCTTGCAGAAACCATTGAGCTTTTTGAGCAATACTCATTTGCCAAGTTTCAACAAGAATGGAATTCGTGGGATGTGTATAGAAATCAACACTGTGCCATCGTTCAAAATGAGCAAATACAATTTGAGGGTTTTGAGCGAGGTGTTGATGCAGAAGGTCACCTTCTCATTGAGTCTGATAATAAGATACAAAAAATTATCAGCGGTGATGTTTCTTTAAAGGCAAAAGTATGAGCATCTTGTTGATTGATATCGGCAACACCAGACTCAAGTGGGCTATAGCAGCCAACAATGGTGACCTGCACTCTGAATTCATTGATCAAGGCTTTCATACCAATGACTCACTCAATCCATTGGCTCCATTTGATCAATTATCAAAAAAACAAAGTATTGAAAAAATCATTTGCTCAAGCGTCATCAGTGAAGCTCAAACTTTGGCGCTTAAAAAACATTGCCAAACAATCATGCCCCAAGCATCGTGGTTTCAGATCAATGGCTCATCGGCTTTAGAGCATCTGGCCAGCCAATATGATCAGGCTCAACAATTGGGGGGCGACAGAAGAGCAATGGCACTTGGGGCGCATCAGATGTTTGCGGGTAAACATATCTTGGTGATTGGAGCTGGGACTGCGACCACCATCGACCTCATCACACCTTCGCATCACATGGGTGGCTGGATTTTCCCAGGCATGACATTGATGAGCAATGCTCTCAATTTAAATACTGCCAAATTGACCCATGTCTCAACAGATGAAAATGATTCATCATTGAAGATGGGCACCAACACCAATGATGCGATTGATCAAGGAATTTTGGCCAGCCATCTTGGAGCAATCATGATGGCACAAGAGTATGTGAAAAATCATCAAATGAAACTTGACCACATGATCATTACTGGTGGTAATGCTAAAAAATTAATCGACCACCTAAAAGACTCCTCCTCAACGTTGGCAATTCATCATGAGGAGCAATTGGTGCTTAAAGGACTTTTGGCTTGGAATAAGTTGGGATTGGCTTCATGAGTAAAAAACTTAAAGCTGCTTTGATCATTGCAATATGCATTGTCATTTTGTTGGCATTGCAAATAAATGCCAATTCTTTTAGAGCTCAAAGTACGATTAATTCTTGGTTTGAAACTGCTTTTCAAGGATCAGCAACGGCTGTTCAAGAAAACGATCAAATCAAACTTCTTAGTCCAGCACAATCTCCAGGAGTATCAAGCCCTGATCTTGTTAACAAGAGCCGTCGTTGATCGGTCATGAATGAACGGTATGGCATAAGCCTTACCGCCCCAAGTTTTGACCAAGGCTGTTTCAGCCAAATCATCAATCTGATAATCGCCGCCTTTGACATAAACATCTGGTCTTACTTTAGAAATCAATTCAACCGGTGTTTTTTCATCAAACATCACGACCAAATCGACAGACTCCAAAGCAGCCAATAGAGCCATGCGGTCATCTTGGGCATTGAGTGGTCTTGCATCCCCCTTGCCTAATAAGCGCACAGAACTATCGGCATTAACACCAACCACTAAACTCGCTCCAAGGCTTCTGGCTTGCGCAAGGTAACTCACATGACCTCTGTGCAAGATATCAAACACACCATTTGTAAATACGATTGGTTTTGGCAAACGAGCCAAGGCTTCCTGTAAATTTTCTACAGGGCAAATTTTCTTCTCAAATGCTGGTA
The DNA here is from genome assembly GCA_937996825.1 of uncultured Polynucleobacter sp. Classification (GTDB taxonomy): domain Bacteria; phylum Pseudomonadota; class Gammaproteobacteria; order Burkholderiales; family Burkholderiaceae; genus Polynucleobacter. Next base: position 15,353 of record CALKUJ010000337.1, read on the forward strand.
GCGGTAATTTATTCAGATTTGGCGTTGTCATAGGCGACATCTTACAACCGACTAGATATTTTCTAAATTATTTAAAAGAGTTTGTGCATGCTGAGTGATCAATAACTGCTCTTGTGCATCAATTTTCTGGAGATTTGCCGTCATCAAACGAGTTCTTGGATTTTTCTCAAATTCAGCTCGATGATTGATTAAAAAATTCCAATAGAGAGTTGTCATTGGGCAGGCATCAGGTCCATATCTTTTACTGGATTGATACGCGCAAGACTCACAATAATTACTCATCCTTTTGATATACGCCCCACTTGCAACATAAGGCTTGCTCGTGAATCTTCCACCATTAGCAAACAATGCCATGCCAGCTGTATTAGGTAACTCAACCCATTCAATTGCATCAACATAAATGGCGAGATACCACTCACAAACTTGCTGAGGCAGTAATTCAGCCAATAAAGCAAAATTGCCAGTCACCATCAATCTTTGAATATGGTGAGCGTAACCATGCTTCAAGGTCTGACCAATAACATCTTTCATGCAGGCCATTTTGGTACCTGCAGTCCAGTACCAGCCTGGCAACTGTCTTTGATGCTGATAAAAATTATCTTCTGCCATTTTTGGCATATCCAAGTAATACATGCCGCGAATAAATTCACGCCAACCTAATATTTGACGCACAAAACCTTCAACGGCACTCAAAGTGACTTGTCCGTTTTTATAAGCTTCTAGCGCAGCATCAACCACTTCTTTTGGATCGATCAATTTCAAATTGAGTGATGTGGACATGATGGAGTGCCAACCGAATGGTGTATCTGTCCACATGGCATCTTGATGAACACCAAATAAGGGAAGCCGATATTCAATGAAATGACTCAAAGCAAGTAATGCCTGCTCCCTGGTCACCGCCCAGGCAAAGCTCTCTAGCTCTCCTGGGTGTTTGGGGTAGGTTGACTCAACATAAGCAATTACTTCCTTACTAATTGCATCAGGACTGAACCACTTCGGCTCAGTTATCTTTCCTGGACCTTTTTTGGGATAAGGCTTTCTATTCTGCTCATCAAAGTTCCACTGATCACCCTCTGGTTCGCCATTCTCTTGAATCAGTATCTTGTGTTTTTTGCGAAGATAGCGATAAAAATACTCAAGCCTAATTTCTTTTTTATTGCCTACCCATTCTTTGAATTCATCAAGACCACAATAAAAATGATTGTCTGGCGCAAGAGTCAAATAGATCTCAAGCTCACTAGCTAAATCTTGTAATTCTTTTCTCAAGCGCCATTCGCCAGGCTCAACACAAACCAAATGAGTGAACTTGTGTTTTTCAATATGCTCTTTAAGAACTGTGACTATTGATTGCTTGCTTTCCTTGACATAGGTCAGCTTGTATTTTTTATTTTTTAATACTTCTGCAAAGTGGCGCATGGCAGATAAGAAAAGAGCAATTTTTGCTTTGTGCGTCCAAACATAATTGGCCTCATACTCTGACTCAATCATGATGACTTCATCTTTTGCCGAGTCGAAATGATTAAAGGCCGAACTATCGGCCTTTAATTGATCACCTAAAACTAAGATGAGTTTTTTCAAGTCAACTATCTGAGCGTTTTGTACGCCAACCTTTGACGTTAGCAGAAATGTCCTGAAGCGCAGTCATGACTGTCACTCCTTCAGGGGTGCGCTTGCGTAAAGCCTGGTTCTCGCCACCCACCCATAACTCCACTCCTGGGGCCAACTTTGACTTGAGCTCATTCAAACCATCAACGACTTGGTTTTGATTCATTTGCGAAGAAAACGATAAGGCAATCACATCCGCTTTTTGAGCTCTTGCTGCTTGAGCGATTTCAAGAATTGGTGTTTGCGTTCCCAAAGACACACATGAACATCCTTCTAAGGCCATCAATGCTTCAGCCATCAAAAGACCTAAGCTGTGATGTTCCTGCGGGAATGTTGTTAATAAAATTCTTGGTCTGGCCAATTCTTCATTTTGACCAATATGGCCGCGTGGTACCGAATTGATGGCTGTTCTCAACAAATGTTTAATTTGCTCTGTGAACAAATGCTCTTCGTGTATCTCCAACTTACCATTGGCCCAGTACTCACCAATATTTCTAATCAATGGTGCAACGACTTCAATCACAAAACGATCTAAACCGATCTTCATCAAAGTCGTGGAAAGTGCCAACCTCAAGGCCTCAGTTTGATGAGATCTCAATAAATCTAAATACCGATCCATTTCTTCTTGAGAAATCATCGATAAAGAATGAGTGCTGACCTCTGCGGCTTGATTGGTTCTTGCGTTTAATTCTTTGAGCGCCTCAATTGGTAAGGGCACAATTCGCCCAGGACGAAAGCCTGAGTCCAATAATCTTTTTAAAATTCGTAGTTTTTCGATCTGATCGGCCGGATAAACGCGGTCATCATTCTTATCCCGGAGGGGAATTGGGAAGTTATAGCGTCTTTCCCACACTCTAAGTGTGTCTTTGGCAATGCCTGTGTCTCGCTCTACTGCAGCGATGCTCAGCATGTCTGGCAAATTGGTAAACCTAACATTCATAAGGCAAAACTCGGTATGTCGCCAAGTTAATACGAGGTATCGACCAGCAAATTCTACACTGTCTAAGACATAATTTGCATTTTTTTTGATTTGTGCTTAATATTGCACCATATTGTTGATTTGACCTAGACAAACTGAATTCTTGTCCATGGTCAGCAGCAAACTTATAAAAATGGGTCGAGGAGACAAACCCAATGATGGTCGGAACTGAGAACAGATCCAGAGCCCCACAACAGGTTGCTAAAAGCCTGGGGGCTCAGTTTTACAGAACGGCTTTAACAGCCCTTCTGTTGGTCATTCTCATGTGGTCTTTTTGGCCAAAGGAAGCTGTTGCCATGAATTGTTCAAAAACCTTATCTCATACCTTTTTGAGACTTCAGGATGAGGCACCCCAAAATCTTTGCCAGTACCAGGGCAAAGTGGTTTTAATCGTCAATACAGCCAGCTATTGTGGTTTCACAAGCCAATATGATGGCTTGGAGAAGCTTTATAGCCAATATAAAGACAAAGGTTTGGTGATATTGGGCTTCCCATCCAACGATTTCGGCAAACAAGAGCCTGGTACTAACAAAGAAATCGCTGATTTTTGCCACAACACTTATGGTGTGAAATTTCCAATGTTTGCTAAATCATCCGTCACTGGACCGAATGCAAATCCTCTTTTTAAACATTTGATTGAACAAACTGGTACCAAACCTCGCTGGAACTTCTACAAGTATTTAGTAGACCGCCAAGGTAATGTGGTTGACGCTTATAGCAGCATGACATCGCCAAGCAGTTCAAAGCTTGTTGCTCAAATCGAAAAATTACTTCAGGAGAAGTTGTAATGAATGCACCAGAAAAGATTTTTCTACCTGATGTTCAAGCAAGTCTCGATGAACGCAACATTGTGATTCAAAAAGTTGGTATCAAATCTGTGCGCCATCCTGTTCAGATCAAAACCAAGGCAGGCGCCCAAGCCAGTGTAGCAATGATAGATATGACTGTGCAGTTGCCTTCAGATGTCAAAGGTACTCACATGTCGAGATTTTTGGAAGTGCTTCAAAGCCAACATGAGCCACTTGAGTTTGATTCAGTTAAAAAACTCATGAGCGATATGCTTACTCGCCTAGAAGCAACAGAAGGTCACATTGATATGAAGATGCCACTTTTCTTGAACAAAGTGGCACCAGTGTCTGGTGTTGAGAGTTTGCTTGATTACGATCTACACATCAAAGCAGCTTTTGAAAAAGGTGCTCTGCGTTACACACTGCAAGTACAAGTTCCAGTCACCAGCTTGTGCCCATGTTCAAAGAAAATTTCTGAGTATGGTGCTCACAATCAACGTTCACATATCGTGATTGCTGCTGAGATCACTGAAAACATGGATGCTGAAGATTTAATCAAGATTGCTGAACAAGCTGCCTCCTGTGAACTATGGGGTCTATTGAAGCGCCCTGACGAAAAGTACGTCACGGAAAAAGCTTATGACAATCCTAAATTTGTAGAAGATTTGGTTCGAGACATTGCTGTGGCACTTGATCACTCTAACAAAGTTCTTGCTTACGAAGTCTCATCAGAAAATTTTGAATCTATCCACAATCACTCTGCTTATGCATGGTTAGCAAAAGATAAACGACAGATCCATTAACCCTTTCAACCACAAGACATGAAGCCCGCTGAGCGCAGTTTCTCTCCCTCCCTTATTTTTGCTCAGGGGTGTCTTGTGGTTTTCTTATTTAACGCCAATGAAAGAGTCTCATGAAAATAGCCATCGTTGGCGCTGGCATATCAGGCCTTGGCTGTGCCTATGCCCTCAGTAAATTAGACAATTGCGAAGTCACTCTATATGAGGGTGGCAATCACATCGGTGGTCACAGCAATACAGTTGATTTGACTCTCGACACCCCATTGGGCAAAGTGAGCCATGGCGTTGATACTGGGTTTTTAGTATTCAATCAAAGAACTTATCCAAGACTGATCCGCTTGTTCCATGAAATTGACTTAGAGATTGCAAAATCTGATATGTCTTTTTCTGTGTCCATTCCAAAACAAAATGGCGATGTCCTAGAGTGGTCAGGCACTAGCATTGATTCATTATTTGCCCAAAGAAAAAATATCTTCAGCCCTTCGTTTTTACGCATGGCGAAAGACATCATTCGATTCAATCGAATTTGTACAAAATTGGCAGCAGATAAACAATTGGATGAAATTGATCTGACTGTTGGCGAATTCCTCAAAAAGCATGGCTTCAGCCAGCAATTTCAAGATTGGTATTTCTTACCGATGGTTGGTGCTATTTGGTCTTGTCCAGTTTCACAAATGCTGGCATTTCCAATTGCCACCATGATCAGATTTTGCTTCAACCACGGATTGATTCAAATTGCTGATAGACCTCAATGGTTGACGGTCAAAGGTGGTTCAAGAGAGTATGTCAAAAAGTTATGTGCTCACATTGAACATAATGGCGGCTCATTTATTCGAGAGCAGGTGAGCTCTGTTTCTAGAAATGCAAATCAAGTCAACATCAGCACTGCTCATGGCACCATCAGTTATGACCATGTGGTCATGGCTTGTCATAGCGATCAAGCACTTCAAGCTTTGGCTGACCCTAGCAATGAAGAAAATAATATTCTTGGCTCTGTTAAGTATCAAGATAACCGCGCCGTTTTACACACGGACAGTTCTTTATTGCCAAAAGAGAAAAAATGTTGGGCTGCCTGGAATTATGCAAGCACCAGAAGTGAAAATCTTCAAGATCAAGAAGTTTGCGTTAACTACCTGATTAATCAACTACAACCATTGCCCGAAAGTTGGAACAATCAACCAGTGATCGTCAGCTTAAATCCTGTGATTGAACCCAAAGCAGACACCATTCATGCAGACATACAGTATGCGCACCCTGTGTTTGATCAAGCAGCCATCCTTGCTCAGCAAAATTTATCATTGATACAGGGCCTCAACAACACATGGTACTGTGGTGCCTGGACTGGTTATGGCTTCCATGAAGATGGCCTGCGTTCAGGTGAACTTGTGGCTGAAGCAATCCAAGAAATTTTAAGATCCCCTAGAAACACACCCATATCAGCATGAGTATTGCAAAAATTTGTTTTGGCGAAGTTCGACATGCTCGCTTAAAGCCAGCAATCAATAAGTTTGCATACTCTGTATTTACTTTGCGCATACCAATGCGCCAAAGAAAAACCCATCCCAAAGGAATCTCTCAAATTGGCTTGGGGGATAACAAACTTTCTTGGCTAACGTTCTACGACAAAGACCATGGCAGAGGCGAAAGCGACTCGCTTGAGTGGGCTCTCAACCTTGTCAAACAAGAGGGCATCACTGATATTGATGGGGAAGTTTGGTTGCAAACTTTTCCAAGGGTTTTAGGCTATGTATTTAATCCAGTGAGCTTTTGGTTTTTTGAAAATCGCTCAGGAAATTTAAGAGCCATCTTGGCTGAGGTCAATAACACCTTTGACGAGAGACACTGCTACCTTTTGAGCAACCCAAACGGAGAACACCTTCAATGGGGTCAAAGCTTTTTATCCAATAAGGTTTTTCATGTATCACCCTTTTGCGAAGTTAAGGGCGAATACCAATTCAGATTTTTATCAAAACCTGGATCGGGCCAACACGTTGCAAGGATTGAATATCATCATCAAGGACCTCTTTTAATCACCAGCATCAATGGAATTGAACAAGATATTGATTTAAAAAGTATCATTTGGTCTGCGGTCAGATACCCAGCAATGAGCATCGGAGTGATTGTCAGAATTCATTGGCAAGCTTTACGTTTATGGCTAAAAGGTGTCCAATTTCATAGCAAGCCAACACCACCTTCTACGGAAGTGAGTAAATGAGTTCAAATACCAATACCTATGATGGTTTCTTGCCAAGTTTGCCTTGGCATGCCAAGGCCGTTCTTTCACTTTTGAAGAATATCCAGGTTGGTCAACTGCAAGTCATCAGCCCTGAAGGGCAGTGCCTCACCTTTAAAGGCGCTCATGCAGGCATCGATGCAACTATTCAAATTCATGACTGGGAAGTTTGTAGAGCGTGCTTAAAGTCTGGTGACATTGGTTTTGCAGAAAGTTACATCAAAGGGCATTGTGATTCACCTGATCTTTTAGCTCTTCTTAGATTGCTTTTGGCTAACAGACAGGAAATTGAGACCATCATTTATGGCAATTGGTGGGGTCGCTTAGGTTATCGCATCAAGCATTGGTTTAATAAAAATACCAAAGCTGGTAGCAAAAAAAATATTCACGCACACTATGACATCGGTAATGCGTTTTACTCTCTTTGGTTAGACCCCAGCATGACCTATTCGAGCGCTTGCTTCGAAAGCAAAGATACGCCTTTGGTCGAAGCACAAATTGCCAAGTATCAAAAAATCATTGAATCACTCACTGTAGCGCGTGGTGAAAAAATTCTTGAGGTTGGCTGTGGTTGGGGCGGCCTCATGGAACAAGCTTGCCTCGCAGGAATTGATATTGACTGCTTGACCATCTCTGAAGAGCAAGCCAAGTATGCGCGCGAGCGCGGCGAAAGAATTCAAGCAAATGCTTCAGGTCGTCAGCAAATCTTGTTACAAGACTATCGCGATCATCAAGAGCAGTACGATGGCATAGCCTCTATTGAAATGTTTGAGGCAGTTGGCGAAAGTTATTGGCCAAGTTATTTTGAAATGATCAAGCGATGCTTAAAGCCTGGCAAAAAAGCTTGTATTCAAACAATTGTGATTGCCGACGACTTATTTGAAAAGTATCGGAATAGCTCTGACTTTATTCAACAATACGTTTTCCCTGGCGGTATGTTGCCTTCAGAGGAAAAGTTCAAAGAGGCCGCTGCCAAGCAAGGTCTTGTGACTGAAAGCGTTTATCGATTTGGCCAGGACTATCAAAAAACTTTGGTTTTATGGCATGAAAAGTTTAACCAACAACTGGAAGCAATCAAAGCCCAAGGCTTTGATCAAAAGTTCATCCGCTTATGGAACCTCTATTTGATGTACTGTGCTGCAGGATTTGCGGATAAGAGCACCGATGTCATTCAATTCACCCTAAGAAAGCCCGAGACAAATGGCGCTTAATCAGCGAGTGATTAGCTTTTACAACAAAAGAATCTGGATCATTGGTGCATCCAGCGGTATTGGTGAGGCTTGCGCTCAGACCTTTTTAAGTCATGGCGCTAAAGTTGCGCTCAGCGCACGTCGCGTTGATAAGCTCAAAGCCATTCAAAATAAATGGCCTGCTGATCAAACCCTTTGCTTGCCTGCTAATGCACAAAGTCATGATGAATTAAGCTCTGCTTACCAATCAATCAAGCAAACATGGGGCGGCATTGATTTGCTCCTGTACGTTTCAGGCATTTATGAACCCATGCGCGCTGACAACTTTGACTTGCCCAAAGCCACGGACATCGTCAACACCAATATCATTGGTGCCATGAGTGCTTGCTCAATCACTTTGCCTGATTTAATTCAACAACAATCTGGTGGCATTGCCATCGTGAGCAGTGTTGCTGGATACAGTGGCTTGCCACAATCCCTTGCCTATGGTCCTAGTAAGGCAGCCATGATTAATTTTTGCGAAAGTCTTTATTACGACCTAAAACCAAAAAACGTGGCTGTTTATATGATCAACCCAGGTTTTGTAGCAACTGAAGCAACAGCTAAAAATGACTTTGAAATGCCAGCTTTGATCACATCTCAGGAAGCGGCCACTGAAATTCTTGATGGCATTCAAGCGGGTGAGTTTGATATTCACTTTCCAAAAAGATTTTCATTCTTCTTGAAATTCTTGCGACTACTGCCTTACTCAGTTTATTTCTTCCTTATCAAAAAATTCATCAAGATTTAAATGACAAGTCAGCATATTCAACGGGTGATTGATGAGTTTGAAAAGCTATCGCCTAACTCAATTGACACCTTGGTAGCGCTCTACTCTGAAGATGCTTTCTTCAAAGATCCATTCAATGAAGTCAAAGGACATGCAGGCATTAGACATATTTTTACCCACATGTTCACACAAGTGAACAATCCCAGATTTGTGATTAAAAATACCCTTGATAATGGATCTCATGCTTGCTTAATTTGGGAGTTCATCTTCCAACTTAAGAAGTCACCCAACATCGACCAAGTCATCAAAGGCTGCACCTGGATGACCTTCAATGAAAAATTCCTCATCACAGAACACCGCGACTACTGGGATGCTGCTGAAGAGCTTTACGAAAAAATTCCAGTGCTGGGTGGATTGATGCGCTGGATAAAGAAAAAGGCCCGCGAGTAGGAAGCGGGCCCAATCATTACTTAAACTTAATCAGTTTTATTTCTTTTCTTTTCTAGCTTTATTCACCAAAAAGTCCATTGTTTGAATCGCTCTGGCTTTTGAGCCACCTGCGATAGATGGTGAAGTCAAATACTTACCTTGAACGGCAACTGTTGGCACACCATCGATTCTGTAAGTCTGAGCAATCTGATTCGCTGATCTTGCTTTTGAAATCACTGTGAAAGATTTAAAAGCTTTCAAAAAAGTTTGACGATCAATTCCTTGACTCGCTACCCAGTCTGCTATCTCAGCTTCAGCAAGTAGCTTTCTCTTATTAACATGCATTGCCACCATGACCTTGGCATGCAAATCATTTCTTCCTAAGCTATCCAAGGCATAAAATAACTGGCTGTGTGGCAATAGTTCATCTCTGAATGCAACAGGTACTTTCTTGACCACAACATCCTTACCCTGTTTAGCAATCCATGCACTCAACTCTGGCTCAAAGTCATGGCAATGAGGGCAGCCGTACCAAAAAAATTCTAGAACTTCAATCTTGTCCTTAGATTCAGTTGCTTGAGCAACCGGCATCACACGATAGTCAAAGCCCTCTTCAATAGGTCTTGCTTGAGACAGCGCAAAATTAGAAAACCCAAAACAAATCAGCCCCAAGAAAATATTTCTAATGAGTGTGAATAAATTGATGTTTTTCATATGTGGATTAATTTGATTTGTTGATGCGAATGATTGTAGAAGGAATACCGGCGCTTTGCAGTCTGGCTCTTGTTTGAGTCACTTCGCCTTGACCGGCAAACGGACCAACACGCACACGCCATAGAGTTGCGCCATCCAACTCTCTTTCAGAGATAAGGGCCTCTAAACCTTGCATTGCAAGCATGGCTTTCTGACGCTGCGCCTCTTCTTGAACTTTATAAGCACCTGTCTGTAACCAATATTCTGGTCCTTGGGTTGTCGCAGCAATTGAAGCAATTGGATCTTTTGGAGCGATTTCACTTGGCAGTGGCACCTTACTCTGTAAAGGCTTATTCAAATTAGGTTTATCTTCAACCTGAATTTCACCTTCTTCGATTGCTTCAACTGGTTTTGATTTGCTCACAGCATCCGGAGCTCTGAGATTTAATTTTGGTTCTGGGGCTCCTTTGCTTAACATGATGGCAACACCAACAGCGATTGCCAAACCGAGCAATAAACCGAGCACAAAACCCATCAATGTTCCACCTGATGAGCCGGTCTCTAAAGACACCTGTTGATTATTATCTTTCATCACATTAACTCCTTACATTTTCTCGGGTGCGGATACACCCAAAATAGCCAATCCATTGGCAATGACTTGCTTGGTCGCCAAGAGCAAAGCCAAACGTGCCAAGCGAATATCTTCCTCATCCACCAATACTCTATCTGCATTGTAAAAAGTATGGAAATCGCTGGCTAAATCTCTTAAGTAAAACGCCAACGAGTGAGGTGTCATATCCTTTGCAGCCTCAGCTAATACGTCGGAATACTCTGACAAACGGGTCAAAAGCATATTTGATGCCTGGCTATCTAAAGCTTGCAGAGAAGCTGACTTCAAACCATTCTCATCCCCTGCCCATTGCCTCAAAATTGAACAAATTCTGGCGTGTGCATATTGCACATAAAAAACAGGGTTTTCATCATTTTGTTTCAGTGCCAAATCAACATCAAAAACAAATTCAGTATCTGCTTTACGAGATATCAAGAAGAATCGAACAGCATCCCTGCCTCGACGAATCGCATCTTGGCGTTCAGCATCGTTCATGTCAGGGGTAACACCACCTGACCATTCGATCAAATCTCTCACTGTCACATAAGATCCAGCACGCTTAGAAATCTTGACCTCTTCGCCACCCTTCATCACAGTGACCATTTTATGCAATACATACTGCGGATAATCTTTTGGAATATCCCAAGAGCGCTTCTGAGCCACACCTTGAATACCCGAACGCACACGTGCAATAGTGCCGTGGTGATCACTGCCCTGAATATTGATCACGTGAGTAAAGCCTCGCGACCATTTGCTGGCATGGTAAGCAACGTCTGGAACAAAGTATGTGTAGCTGCCATCTGATTTTTTCATGACGCGATCTTTGTCATCGCCATCATCAGTGGTTCGTAACCAAAGAGCACCCTCAGCTTCATAGCTCTTACCAACAGCCGCCAAATCAGACACCACAGACGCCACACTGCCATCGCTGTACAACGATGACTCTAGGTAATAGCAATCAAATTGAACGCCAAAAGAATTCAGATCTATGTCTTGTTCTTTGCGTAGATACGCGACAGCAAACTGTCGAATAGATTCAATGTTATTAATGTCCCCATCCGCATGCACCGGTTGACCATCTGCAGCAGCGACTGTCGCTTTAGCCAAATAGTCTTTCGCAATATCAGCAATATATTCGCCGTTATAAGCAGCCTCTGGCCAATCCTTATCACCAGGATTCAAACCTTTTGCTCTGGCCTGAACAGATATCGCCAAGTTCTGTATCTGCACACCAGCATCGTTGTAATAGAACTCTTTATGAACTGACCAGCCCTGAGTTTTTAAAATATTTGATAAAGCATCACCCAGCGCTGCTTGGCGACCATGACCCACATGCAGAGGGCCCGTTGGATTTGCAGATACAAACTCAACTAAAACTTTTTTACCTAATTCTGCTTGCTGACCATAACAATTGCCATCAGCAAATACTTTTCCAATCACTTGCAAACGGGCTTTTTGGGTCAAACGCAAGTTGATAAATCCTGGACCAGCAATTTCAGCACTCGAAACTAATTCTTTAGCATCTGCCTGAGCCAACAATTTCTCTACAAACACTTGAGCCAATTCTCTTGGATTAGCTTTCCATGCTTTTGATAACTGCATGGCAATATTGGTCGCCAAATCACCATGCTCTGCAACCTTTGGGCGCTCCACATGAGGCTCTGGCAATGAACCCTGAATACCTCGCTCTTTAGCTATCTCAGCTAAAGCGGCTTGCATTAATGAAATAATTTGTTTTTTAATGACTGGTAGCATAGAAGTTCAGTTTATCAGTTAACTTTTAGTGTTAATCTTTGCTTATGTTATATAAGTTTCAATGTAAAAAATCTGCCGACGTTTTGATGTTGGAAGATCTGACATCAAAAATATTTGCCATCATTGGTAGGCCCTTAGAACCAAGAGGCATCTTTTTATTAGAGCAGCTACCAATCGCTATTTCTAAATTAGAAGCAGCTGTGGCAGAAGACCTTGAACGCAAAAAAGATGCCGCTGAAAATACACCCTCAGAATCTTCTGAAGAATCTGCCCATAACATCAACCATGATCGCTTAGGGCAAAGAGCATATCCATTCATAAGCTTACTCAAAGAGGCTTTGCTTAAGAAAGAGATGGTATTTTGGGGCGTTTAACAAAGTCCTCTTGCTGATCCTCGCCAATGCGACCCACATCAAAATACTGCGCTTGAGGGTTTGCTAAATAGAAACCACTGACGCTAGACGATGGCGTCATGGCCATTGACTCAGTCAAAGCCATATCAATCTCATCAGCCTTTAAGCACTCAAACATGTCCTTTTTAACCAAATGGTCTGGGCATGCTGGGTAACCGGGTGCAGGGCGAATGCCTTGATACTTCTCCTGAATCAAGTCTTCATTGCTCAAACGCTCATCACTCACATAGCCCCAAAGTTCAGTTCTAACTCTTTGATGCATTTTTTCTGCAAAAGCTTCTGCAAAACGATCTGCCAAAGCTTTAAGCATGATTGAGCTATAGTCATCATGCTTATCTTCAAACTCTTTGAGTTTCTTTTCAATCGCATGTCCTGCGGTGACCGCAAACATACCAACATAATCAGAAACACCGGATTCCTTAGGCGCAACAAAGTCAGCCAAGCAACGGTTTGGCTTTTTGACACCATCCACCACTGGTCGATCACTTTGCTGACGGTAGTTTTTCCACGTCAGCAAAACATCTTGGCGTGATTCATCAGCGTAGATTTCAATGTCATCACCCACACTATTGGCTGGGTATAAGCCAATCACAGCATGAGCTTGCAACCAACGTCCTTGAATAATTTTTTGCAACATGACCTGAGCATCAGCAAACACCTTCTGCGCTGACTCTCCAACCACTTCGTCTTTTAATATCTGTGGATATTTTCCTGCCAAGTCCCAAGTCTGAAAGAATGGCGTCCAATCAATGCACTGAGCAATATCAGCCAAGTCGTAATTCTTGAAAACACGGCGCCCGATAAACTTGGGCTTGGTGATTGTTTGTTTACTCCAGTCGATGATTTCTTTATTGGCTCTGGCCTCTTCAATGCTGATGATAGGCGTTTGTTTTTTATTGGCATGCTGTACCCGAATTCTCTCGTAGTCTGCTTGCAACTCATCAATGTATTTATCAGCACCCTCTTCTGACAACAGGCTAGATGCAACAGAAACAGCCCTAGAGGCATCTGGCACATAAACAACTGGACCTTCATAATGCGGTGCAATTTTGACTGCAGTATGAACTCGTGATGTTGTTGCACCACCAATCATCAAAGGCATTTTTTTAGATCTGAAATAATCATCACGCTGCATCTCTTGGGCAACGTAGGCCATCTCTTCCAGTGATGGCGTGATCAAGCCTGACAATCCAATCAAATCGGCTTTTTCTTCCTTAGCCTTTTGAAGAATTTCATTACAAGGCACCATCACACCCATGTTCACAACATCAAAGTTATTACACTGAAGCACCACGGTCACAATATTTTTACCAATATCGTGAACGTCGCCCTTAACGGTTGCCATGATGATTTTTCCGCGAGAACGAACATCTCCACCGCTCTCAAGAATTTGGCGTTTTTCTTCTTCAATGTATGGAATCAAATGAGCAACGGCTTGCTTCATCACTCGAGCACTTTTCACTACCTGAGGTAGGAACATCTTTCCGGCACCGAACAAATCACCGACCACATTCATACCGTCCATCAGAGGTCCTTCAATGACCTCAATCGGGCGGCCACCCGCTGCGGATATCTCAAGGCGCATCTCTTCAGTGTCTTCAACAATGTGAGAAGTCACGCCATGCACCAGCGCATGAGTTAAGCGCTCTCTAACAGAGCCCTCGCGCCAAGCCAAAGTTTCTTCTGCACGTGCGCCTCCACCTTTGTATTCGTCTGCGATTTCAAGCAAACGTTCTGTAGGAGTCTTGCCATCTTTTTCAGCAAAGCGGTTTAAAACAACATCCTCAACACGCTCTTTTAATTTTTCATCTAAATCAGCATAAACACCCAACTGACCGGCGTTCACAATGCCCATATCTAAACCAGCACGTATTGCGTGATACAAAAATACTGTGTGAATGGCTTCACGAACAACATCGTTACCTCTGAACGAAAAGCTCACATTTGAAACACCGCCACTCACTTTTGCGCCAGGCAAATTAGCTTTGATCCAAGCCGTTGCCTGAATAAAGTCATTGGCATAGTTGTCATGCTCATCAATACCAGTGGCAATCGCAAAAATATTCGGATCAAAAATAATGTCTTCTGGCGGGAAGTCCAGCTCATCAACCAAAATCTTGTAGCTTCTTTGGCAGATTTCAATTTTTCGTTGATACGTATCAGCCTGACCTTTTTCGTCAAAAGCCATAACGACGGTAGCTGCACCATAGCGACGAATCAATTTGGCTTGTTGTCTGAATGAGTCTTCGCCCTCTTTCATGGAAATCGAGTTGACGATGGCTTTACCCTGAACACATTGCAATCCCGCCTCAATGACTGACCATTTTGACGAGTCAATCATGATAGGAACTCTTGAGATATCCGGCTCTGAAGCAATCAAATTCAAAAAGCGCACCATCGCCGCTTTTGAATCTAACATCGCCTCATCCATGTTGATGTCGATGATCTGAGCACCATTCTCAACTTGCTGTCTTGCTACTGATAAAGCTTCATCGTATTGCTCATTCAAAATCATTCTTGCAAACGCTTTTGAACCCGTGACGTTGGTTCTTTCACCAACGTTCACAAAACCCACATGCGGACTAATATTGCACGGCTCTAAACCGGATAGCTTCATTGGAGGAATCTGTTTTGTTGCTGACATCACACAGACTCCTTGTAAGCATTCCAACGACGACTTGGTCTTTTTGCAACAGCATCTGCGATCGCTTTGATGTGGGCAGGCGTTGTACCACAGCAACCACCCACTAAATTCACCAAACCATCCTTAGAAAATTCATCTAACAATCTGGATGTCATTTCTGGTGTTTCATCAAAGCCTGTATCACTCATAGGATTTGGCAATCCTGCATTGGGATAACAAGAAACGGCAACATCACATACTTTTGCCAATTCAGCAATGTAAGGGCGCATCAACGTTGCACCCAAAGCGCAATTAAGCCCAAACGTTAATGGCTTGGCGTGACGTAAGCTATTCCAAAATGCCTCAACAGTTTGCCCTGACAAAATTCTTCCTGATGCATCAGTCACCGTTCCAGAAATCATGATTGGCAGACGAACCTGTTGCTCTTCAAAAAACTCATCGATCGCAAACAAAGCAGCTTTTGCATTGAGCGTGTCAAAAATTGTTTCAACCAAAAACACATCTGCGCCACCCTCATACAAAGCTTCAACTTGCTCTTTGTAGGCTTGACGCAATTGCTCAAAAGTCACATTCCTAACAGCTGGGTCATTCACATCAGGAGAAATGCTGGCAGTTTTTGGCGTTGGACCTACGGCGCCCGCAACAAATCTTGGTTTGTCTGGCGTTGAAAATTCATCACAAGCTTGCTTGGCTAACTTGGCTGCAGCCAAATTCATTTCTCGGGCCAACTCAGGCATCTTGTAATCATCTTGCGCAATTGTGGTTGCGCCAAATGTGTTTGTTTCAATTAAATCCGCACCGGCCGCCAAATACTGACGATGAATATCCAAAATAATTTCAGGATGCGTGATGTTCAGTAATTCGTTATTGCCTTTTAAATCAATTTCATGATTTTCAAAACGAGTTAACTCTGGCAAACCGCGGTATTGCTGCTCATTTAATTTGCGTTGTTGAATCATGGTGCCCATAGCACCATCCAAGACCAAAATTCGGTCATTTAATAATTGAGGCAAAACCGCGCCGCGGGTATAAAGCATAAGTAAAACTCTTATTTGGTCACAAATGATTGCGACAAATTGATTAAACCTATATTTTATCGGTATTACGTATATTTATCTGATTACATTAACTTTTTTATTTGGGGGTCACAATGTTCGGAGCGATGCCAGATTTCAATCAAAGCCTAGAAATGTTCAAAACCATGTGGGGCAATTCACCCACCCCCGGCGATATGTCAGGCTTTGGGGCTGGGGTTGGAGGGGGTGCAGCCATGCCAACCTTGGATATTGAAGAGCTGGATAAGCGCATTCAAGACCTAAAAAGCGTTGAAAACTGGCTTCAACTCAATATGAATGTCTTGCGCAGCACCATTCAGGGATTAGAAGTTCAAAGGGCCACTTTGGCCGCTTTGAAGAGCTTTAGTGCCGCAATGACCCCAGAAGCATTGGCTGAGGCGACCAAAGCAGCCCAAAAAGCAGCCACTCAGGCAACCCAGGCTGCGACTGATATGGCCAGTGAAATGGCATCTGGCAGTTTTACGGGCAAGAAAACCTCAAAACCCCGTCAGAGCAAGCCTCGCGCCTCAAGTAGCCGCCGCGCCAAAGGTGATTAAGATGGGCGATGGCTTCGCCCATCGCGAAAGTTAACTGGTGTAAATCTAAATCCCGCTTAAACAAAATCGGGACTAAATCCCTGGCACTTTGAGGGTTGTTCTTGCAAGCCGCCAAAGTGTCAGCCAAACGATCTCTGTGGTGAGAATGAAGTTGTTCAATTCGCACATGAAGCCCCTTGAAGGGCTTTCCATGTGACGGCAAGACCAAAATATCCTCTGGCAAGCTCTTTAATGAGGTCAATGAATCCAAATAAAGCCCCAATGGATCAGCATCAGGCTCTGTATCAAAAACGCTGACGTTTGTTGAAATACGCGGCAAAACCATGTCCCCAGAAATCAAAGTTTGCGTTTGGACACACCACAAACATGCATGCTCGGGTGCATGCCCATAACCAACCAATACTTGCCAATCCTGCCCACCAATTTGAATCAATTCTTGATTCATGATTCTTCTGAATCTTGGTGGCACCGAAGGAACCATGTTGCTGAAATAATTCGCTCTGGCTCTAATTTTTATTAAGTCGTCTTCATTCGCCAAACCATGACGTGCAAAATGATCTGCAGCACCGCCACCACCGGCCACCGATCCAAGCTCTGAACCCCTTGGGTCAGATAGCCATTTAGCTAAAACATAATCTGTCATCGTCATCCATAAAGGAGCTGACCATTTTTCAGATAACCAAGAAGCCAAACCAATGTGGTCGGGGTGCATGTGAGTAACAATGATTCTCACGATGGGTAAATTTTCTAACTCAGCATCAAAAATATTGAGCCATGCATCTTTGATTGTCTGGTTAGATACTCCACAATCCACCAAGGTCCAACCATCTCGACCCTCAAAGCAATCCCTGATCAACCATAAATTGATGTGATCCAAGGCAAAAGGTAAGGGCATGCGCACCCATTTCAGACCAGCATGGATCATCTGGGTTGTACCAGTCTTGGGCATCTGATCATCAAACGGATAAATAATTTTTTGCATACCAATTTGTAAGTTTTTTAAATTACCCTTAGAAACTACCTGTAATATTCACTTATCAACATCTGTGCCGCATTTTCAAGCTACATTTGTGACACATCATGATGTCTAACTAATAACGAAAACTAAGCTCATGATCACATCAAACAATCCTTATATTCTTAGCAAGCTTCTTGAGAATAATAAAGAGTGGGTTGACTCTGTCACTCAAAGCGATCCTGATTACTTTAGCAGACTTGTGCATCAACAAGCCCCTGAATATTTATGGATAGGCTGCTCAGACTCTCGAGTTCCTGCCAATCAGATCACTGGTCTAGCTCCAGGAGAGGTATTTGTTCACCGTAACATTGCTAATGTGGTCGTTCACACTGATCTCAACGCACTATCAGTGATTCAATTCGCCGTTGATCAAATCAAGGTCAAACACATCATCGTGGTTGGTCACTATGGTTGCTCAGGTGTGAAGGCAGTACAAAAAAAAGCGCGCATTGGTTTGGCTGATAACTGGATCAGGCACGTTCAAGATGTTCAAGATAAACATGGCAAGTATTTAGGACAGGTCTTGAAAGAAACGGATCGATTCGATAAATTATGCGAATTGAATGTGATTGAGCAAGTGATGAACGTTTGCCAAACCACCAGTGTTCAAGATGCCTGGGCAAAAAATCAAGAGGTCACTGTGCACGGCTGGATTTATGATCTAAAAGATGGCCAAGTACGAGACCTTGGCATCAGCATCAAAAATGCCAATGAGTTAGATACCCGCTACCAAACAATCCTAGAAAAAAATTATCCGAAAAGTGAATAAGCCAGAGCCCATTAAGCGTCCGGAGTCACCTTGCATCAATTTATGCACCATGGATGATGAAGACCTCTACTGTCTAGGATGCCATCGAACACTTGATGAGATTGCTCTTTGGTCAAGTCTTGATCAAGAGGAAAAAGAATCAGTTTGGCAACTTCTTGAAAAACGCTCAAACTTAAAATCCAAATAACCATCTAAAACAACTTGGCCCCACCTACCAAATAGTAGATGGGGCCAAAGTTTATTTAAAGCTGTTTAATTAACTTAAAAAATTAATCTGCGTAAACGCCAGCCTTCTTGATGATTGGTGACCACAAATCAATTTGAGCTTTCAAATGAGCTTTGTGACCAGCTGGGCTTGCATTCTTAGCATTAGGAATGTTTGCGCCTAACTCAGCCATTTTTGCTTTGTAGCCAGCATCATTGATACCTGCTTGAAGAGCAGCAGAAATCTTATCTGTTGCATCCTTAGGAGTTCCCTTTGGCGCATAAACACCGTGCCAAACGTTCACTTCAAAGTTCTTCAAACCTTGCTCATGCAATGTTGGAATATCTTTGAATGCAGCAATACGTTGCAAGGTTGTTGCACCGTAAGACTTCACTGCACCAGCTTTTAATTGACCAGCCAAATTAGTTGTTTGATCACACATCAATTGAACTTGACCACCCAACAAATCTGTCAATGCAGGAGCAGTTCCTTTGTATGGCACTGTTGTCATATCGATCTGAATCGTGCTCATGAACAACAATCCACAAAGGTGTGATGCTGAACCGATACCAGCATTCGCGTAAGCAACTTTAGTTCCATTGGCTTTAATGTAAGCCAATAGTTCTGTTAAGTTCTTAGCTGGTAAATCTTTGTTAGCAACCATGATCATTGGCACATCTGCCACTTGACCTAGGTGCTCAAAATCTGTCATTGGATCGTAGCCCAAGTTTTTATACAAAGCTGGAGCTGTTGACATACCAATGTGATGAATCAACACGGTATAACCATCTTTAGGTGCATTCATTACTTTTTTAGCTGCAATCGTGCCGCCAGCGCCTGGCGAGTTATCAACAATCACCTGCTGCTTTAAAGTCTTACCCATTGCTAGGGCGATTTCGCGAGCAACTTTGTCAGTTGGGCCACCAGCAGCAAATGGAACCACCATGGTAATTGGCTTGTCAGCTGGGAATGCTGCATGTGCACCAGCAGAAAGGCTGCCAGCGATAATACCTACTGCCAACATGGCATGACGAATACTTTTCTTCATAATATCTCCTATATGGTTGTTGCCGTAAAAGAAGCAAATCAACAACGCAATTGTAAGGAATTATTAAGAAAAGTCACTAATGGTCACTCCTGGACCCACTGGTATTTACCCTAGTGAATATGGCTGAGAGCCCCTATTCTAGGGCTTTAGCAGACTTAAAACCCATAATTTACTTAAGGGATTTATTCTTAAAATGTCATGGTGATTAGATGGTCGGATGTAATCGTGACTTTTTCTTTAATGGCACGTTTAGCAATTTTTAAGACTTGCTTATCTTTACTGATCAAAGCACACGGTCTGAGGCTGTAGGCCAAATTAATGAAAACTTGATCATCTCGATCTTTACATTTCCAAGGTGCTTGGCAAAGCTCATCATCAGAAACCATCCTGGCCCATTTTTTCCATTGTTCACTGATGCGATCTTGCTGATCTTTATCGAGAGAAAATTGCTCGCGCCCAATAACGTCTAAGAATTCTGCAAAAGTTTTTTCTGTGGCAACTGCGTCCAGTTGCTTTGCATCAAGAGCTGCCCGCAAAGGATGGGCTCGTTCATCATCAAATACCAAAATGTCTAAAAGAATATTGGTATCTAAAACAATGATTGGCTTCACTCCACCGTCACCGATTTTGCGAGATTGCGCGGCTTATCAACATCAGTACCTCTTGCACATGCCGTATGGTAGGCCAGCAATTGCAGAGGAATGACGTGCAAAATTGGTGATAAGTCGCCATAGTGCTCAGGCATTCGAATCACATGGATACCATCTTCAGCGCGTATTTGTGTATCACTGTCTGCAAAGACAAATAACTTTCCGCCACGCGCTTTTACTTCTTGCATATTCGACTTGAGCTTCTCGAGCAATGCATCATTGGGCGCCACTGTTACTACTGGCATTTGCTCAGTGACCAAGGCCAATGGTCCATGCTTCAATTCTCCCGCGGGGTAGGCTTCAGCATGTATATAAGAAATTTCTTTTAACTTAAGGGCACCCTCAAGTGCGATTGGATAGTGAAGTCCGCGCCCCAAAAATAAAGCGTTTTCACATTGAGCAAAAATTTCGCTCCACGCAATGATTTGTGGTTCAAGGGCTAGCACTGCATGAATGGCTGAAGGAAGGTGACGCAAATGATTGAAAGCATTGCGCTCTTGTTCAACAGTTAAACATTGTTTGTTTTTTGCCAAGGTCAAGGCCAATAAGTAAAGCCCCACCAATTGAGTCGTGAAGGCTTTGGTTGAAGCCACACCGATCTCTGTTCCAGCATGCGTTAGAAATTGATACTTTGTTTCTCGAACCATGGCACTGGTCGCCACGTTACAAACTGCCAAGGTCTGTTGATGACCCAAAGATTGTGCATGTCTTAGGGCAGCCAACGTATCCGCAGTTTCTCCTGATTGAGAAACCACTACTACCAAGGAACGTGGATTGGGTACTGTTTTGCGATATCTGTATTCACTAGCAATCTCAACCTGGGTTGAAATACCTGCCACATCTTCAATCCAATATTTAGCGGTGCTTGCTGCGTAATAACTGGTGCCACAAGCCAAAATCAAAACACTGTCAATATTCTTCCAATCAACCTCGGTTGCGCCAAACAAACTCAACTCAGCAGACTCTGCATGACCCAAGGTATCTGCTACAGCTCTTGGTTGTTCAAAAATCTCTTTTTGCATATAGTGCTGATATGGGCCTAAATCAACCTCAGCGCTTTGAGTTGGCACTGGCTTTTTAGTTCGCTCTTGAACTTTGCCAGTCACATCGGTGATGATGACTTGATCTGTTGTCAAAACAGCAATATCACCCTCTTCTAAATACGCCATCATGCTGGCATGATCAGACACAGCTAAAGCATCTGAAGCCAAAAAGTTTTCTTGTGCACCGTAAGCAACCACCAATGGCGAGCCAACCCTTGCTCCAACCAATAAGCCCGGTGCATCCTTAGCAATCACGGCGATGGCATAAGCCCCATGAAGCTTTGGTACCACGGCTTGAACAGCTTTTGCCAAATCTCTTACAGACATTTTGATATAGGTCTGATGAATCAAATGTGCAATCACTTCGGTGTCTGTTTGAGACGCAAACACATAGCCCGCTGCTTTTAATTCTTCGCGCAAGCTCTCATAGTTTTCAATGATGCCGTTGTGCACCAAACCAATCAAATCGCCTGAAAAGTGTGGGTGAGCATTAACAGTGTCTGGTTTACCGTGTGTGGCCCAACGCGTGTGAGCGATGCCAACGTTACCCGACATGGCTTGACCTTGATCAGCCAAATCAGCAACACGTGCAGTGGTGCGTGCGCGCACCAATTCTTGACCACTCAATAAAGCAAAGCCACAAGAATCGTAGCCACGATACTCGAGTCGGCGCAGACCTTCGACCAAAATACTGACCACATTTTTTTTAGAAACTGCACCTACGATCCCGCACATGATTTTTCCTATTTACCAATACTTAGATAAGTATTTACTTAGATTTCTTTGTGGGCCTTTGCCAATTCAATGAGATTTGCTTAACCCTTGTTACCGTCAATTGATTAGCTGGCGCATCTTTTGTCAATGTTGTGCCAGCGCCCAAGGTCGCACCTTTACCAACCGTGACTGGAGCTACCAACTGAGTATCGGAACCAATGAATGCCTCATCTTCAATGATGGTGCGATGCTTGTTCACGCCATCGTAGTTGCATGTGATCGTTCCAGCACCAATATTGACTTTCTTACCAATGGTGGCATCGCCCACATAAGCCAAATGATTGGCTTTACTGTGTGATCCAACATCACTATTTTTAATTTCAACAAAGTTACCCACATGCACCTCTTCGGCAAGTACTGTGCCTGGGCGCAATCGTGCATAAGGTCCAATCACACTGCCAGCACCGACTGTTGCTTGATCAATATGAGTGAACGCTTGAATCTTGACATTGGCATCAATCACAGCGTCTTTGATCACGCAATGGGGGCCAACAGACACTCCCGAACCAAGCACAACCTTGCCCTCAAAGACGCAACCAATATCAATTTGAACATCTGTACCGCATTGAAGTTCTCCGCGAATATCGATGCGAGATGGATCTAATAAGGTGACACCTGCCTCCAATAAACGATTGGCCAATTCACGTTGCCAAACTCGCTCTAAGTCAGCAAGCTGAGCGCGACTGTTAACGCCGACCGTTTCCCAATCATTCTTGGCTTGAGTTGTATAAACCGGGACGCCCTCAGCAACCGCCAAAGCAATCACATCGGTCAAGTAATACTCGCCTTGCGCATTATTTGGTTTTAATTGCTTTAACCAATGTTTTAACTTCTCGGTAGGCAAAGCCATGAAGCCAGTATTAATTTCAGTGATTTGACGAATCTCTGCACTGGCATCCTTTTCTTCAACAATGCCAGATACATCGCCATCCTGATTGCGCAGAATTCGACCGTACCCTGTTGGATTTGCCATGTTTTGAGTCAACAAACCAAGACCGCCAGACTTTGCCAATCGCGTTAATTGCTCAAGAGTCTCTGTTTGTATCAGTGGCACATCACCATAAAGAATCAATGTGACCGGATCATCAGATAATTGATCGCAGGCCTGCAAAACAGCATGACCGGTGCCTTTTTGCTCTGACTGAAGTGCTGTTTTGACTTGAAAAGCTGCTTTTGAGAGGAATTCTTGAACAAATTCACCGCCATGCCCCAGAACCAGGATGGTTTGATGATCACCTTCCAAGGCCTTGGCACTGGTGAGCACGTGCTCAAGCATTGGCCGACCGGCGATTGGATGGAGCACCTTGGGTAGCGTTGATCGCATGCGCTTTCCCTGTCCAGCAGCTAATATGACGATATTCATTAATAATAATTATATGAGCTTATCTAAACCTCTCCAAACTATCAAAATAACGGTCATTGGCTGTTTATTTTTGCTGATCACTGCCTGCAGTGCGGTGAGGTTTGTCTACAACCAGGGCGACACTCTGGTCAGATGGTGGATTGACGATCATATTGGCTTAAACGCAGAGCAAGAAATTCTGACTCGTGAGCTCTTGGAGCAACAATTTTGGTGGCATCGCACAGAACAACTGGCTGATATTTCGAAAACATTGGAGAAGTTGCGCCTTCAGCTCAAACGCCCACTCTCTTCCGATGAGGTCAATCAGTTTTCCGAAGATCTCAAAAAGTTCATTTACGCCATTGCCAAAAAAACAACCCCAGATGCTGCAAAGATTTTTACTACTTTACAAAGCAATCAAATCGATGCAATGCAAAAGAGAATGCAAAAGGGCAATGAAAAGTTTGTAAAAGAGTGGCTACCGCCAAATATAGAAAAACAAAACAAAGTCCGCGCGGATAAAGTGATTGATCGTGTCGAATGGCTATTTGGCAGTATCAATAAAGAGCAAGAAGAAAAAATCAGGCAGCACATCAAAAATAATCCATTAGATATGAACATGGTTTATCAAGAACGTCTGCGACGTCAAAAAGATTTAATCAAAATTGCTAGAACGATTCATCAAAATAAATTAAATCAGCAACAAGCCGAAGAGCTACTGACGGTTTATATGAAGAATTTTGAATACGGCACAACAAAAGAGCAACAAGAGTTCGGCAAAAGAAGAAATGCTCTGGGAGTGCAACTGAGTGTATTTATCACTCAGATCATGAATGATGAACAAAGAAAATACGCCAGCGGTCGAGTTGAAACTTGGGCCCTGGATGTTCAAGAGCTCATCAAAGAGTCATCTGTATTGGCTGCCAAGCGTTCTGCTCTGCAGAATCGCTAGAGCTTGCATCCTGGCTTAAATCTTTAAAATCAAACTGGGTCGCATCCATCAAATGTGATGGCACCACATTTTGAATAGAGCTGAATAAACTTTCTACGCGACCAGGATATTTCTTTTCCCACTCCTTGATCAAGGCTTTCATGGCATTACGCTGAAGATTCTCTTGGCTGCCGCACAAGTTACAAGGAATGATTGGAAAATCCATCTGCGCAGCATATCTTTCGAGATAACTCTCTGGCACATATGCCAACGGCCTGATCACGATGTGCTTCCCATCATCGGACTTTAACTTTGGCGGCATGCCTTTTAATTTTCCGCCATGAAACATATTCATCAGCAATGTTTCAATGATGTCATCACGATGATGGCCCAGCGCAATCTTGGTAACCCCAAGCTCACCAGCCACTCTGTACAAGATGCCACGTCTTAAGCGAGAGCAAAGACCACAAGTTGTTTTACCTTCAGGAATCACACGCTTCACAATGCCATAGGTATCTTGGTCTTCAATGTGATACTGAACACCTAATTTTTTAAAATAATTGGGCAAGGTTTCTTTTGGAAAGCCCGGTTGGTTTTGATCAAGATTAACGGCTACCAAGTCAAAATTGATCGGTGCACGCTCTTTCAATTTCATCAAAATATCGAGCATGGCATAACTGTCTTTACCACCAGACATACAAACCATGACCTTATCGCCATCCTCAATCATGTTGTAATCAACAATGGCTTGTCCTGCTAGACGGCAAAGCTTTTTGTCTAGCTTATTTTCTTCGTAGGCTATTTTGCGCGGATCTTTCATTCTTTTATCAAGAAAATTTCAACACCAACTGCTTCACAATCAGGATACACATCTGGCTTTGCAGTTGAAACTTTAACGGCTCTCACATTTGGATGAGCCAACATGATTTTCGCCACATCATCACACAATGTTTCTTGAAGATGTATGTGTCCTCTAGAAACTCTTTCTAAAATACTTTGGCGCATGAAATCATAATCAACCACTTCATCAAGACTATCTTTTGATGGGGTGTTTTCAACCAAAGGCACGAATAAATCAACATTGATTAAAACGCGCTGCTCGCCACGCTTCTCAAAGTCATGGACTCCAATATTGATGTAAACCTCGTAATTGCTCAAAAATAATCTTCGGCAATCCATCAGGCGAGGGTG
The DNA here is from genome assembly GCA_937996825.1 of uncultured Polynucleobacter sp. Lineage (GTDB taxonomy): Bacteria > Pseudomonadota > Gammaproteobacteria > Burkholderiales > Burkholderiaceae > Polynucleobacter. Next base: position 40,844 of record CALKUJ010000337.1, read on the forward strand.
GGATAACAATGCTTGCATAATTTACTCCGTCAAAAACATCACGTCACGATTAGTCGAAAGTAAATGCTGCCCACCATCAACATACAAAGTTGTACCAGTTATGGCTTTGGCCTTGGCCAAATAAATCACCGCCTCAGCAATATCATCAGGCGTTGATGATTGCTCCAAAGGAGTCATGCTATGAGCCTTCACAAAGCCGTCCTCAGATTGATCACCTGACACCATGGTGATTCCGGGAGCCAAGCCCACTACTCGCAAATTAGGTGCAAAAGATTGCGCCAAAAGATTGGTTGCTGAATCAAGGGCTGACTTTGACAAGGTGTAAGACAAAAAGTCTGGGTTCAAGTTTTCTAATTTCTGATCAAGCAAATTGATCACCACCCCACTAGGACCACGAGAATCAGCTGTTCTTATTTTCGCGTGCTGACGGTAGAGGTCTCGGGACAAAATCAATGGGGCAGCCACATTGGTGAGCATGTGGCGATCAAGTGAAGCATAGCTAAAACTTGATGCCACATCGTATTGGAATAAAGAAGCGTTGTTCACCAAGCATGATGGCAAGCCTAACGCTTCACAACATCTACCAATCAACTGGCTGGCTTGAGATTCATCAGATAGATCTGCCTGTAAAGCAACTCCGCGCCGCCCTGTTGCCAAGATATCTTTAACGGTCTGCTCTGCGGCATCTTTGGAGTTGCCATAATGAATAGCAACATCCCAGCCATCTTTGGCCAAACCAATCGCAATAGCACGACCAACGCGCTTGGCGGCTCCTGTAACTAGGGCAATTTTTGGGTTTTTCATATTTTTTGCAGCTTCACTTGTAAGAGTTGTAGACTCGCGAGGTATGGATATTAACCCTAGTATTGAAGAAGCGTCTCATAGTCAAACGCTGGCTCGTTTAATTCAAGAAGAAATTCAGGCCCAAAATGGCCAAATTTCTTTTGCTAAGTATATGGAAATGGCCCTGTACGCGCCAGGACTAGGGTATTACGCGGCTGGCAAAAATAAGCTTGGTAGCAAGGGGGATTTCACCACAGCCCCTGAAATCAGCCCTTTATTTGGCGCAACCATTGTTCAAACCATGCTACCCGTCATTGAACACCTTCAAAACTTGAATCTACCAGTCAAAATTCTTGAATTTGGCGCCGGCACTGGTGCTCTAGCAGAATCGATTTTGACGGAACTCCAAAATCAAGATATTGAGGTTGATAGTTACAGCATTTTGGATTTATCGGCTGATTTGATTGAGCGCCAACAATCTAGGCTTACTCAATCATTTCCCATGGTCAACTGGATCAATCAATTACCAAATAACTTCAGGGGCATTATCCTGGCCAATGAAGTCTTGGATGCCATGCCCATTGAATTGATCACTTACCAAAATCAGCAGTGGGTATTTAAAGACGTATCTGTGGCAAAAGAATCTTCTGAAGATGCCATTAGCTTCAGACACTGCCTCGGCAAAGAAGTCCCAAAAGAAATTCTCCCTAAGTGCTTGCATCAACAATCATTCGAGAATGGCTACACCACTGAAATCAATGTAAATGCTAACGCTTGGATAAAAAGTGTCTCAGAGATTCTAGATATGGGACTGTTATTAACCATTGATTACGGATTTCCTGAGCATGAGTACTATCACTCGCAGCGTAATCAAGGAACCGTCATGGGTCACTATGCGCATCACGCCATTCAAGACCCTTTCTTTTATCCTGGACTTTGCGATCTAACAGCTCATGTTGATTGGACGAGCATTGCAAACGCTGGTATCAACTCTGGTTTATCACTCCTCGGATACACAAGCCAAGCCTCTTACCTATTGGATGCGGGCATTGGATCCTTACTATTGGAAAAGGTTGATCCATCTAACAGCGCTGAATTCATGCCTCACTCAAACGCTATTCAAAAATTATTATCAGAGGCAGAAATGGGCGAGCTGTTCAAGGTGATGTGTTTTGGCAAACAGCTGCCTTTTGAAGAGGGCGATTTGCCTGGCTTTAGATCAAGACCTAGATCTCTTTGATTTTATTTATATGTCCTTGATTGCTAACAATCTTCTGTCTTCAATCAATTGCTTGATCTTTGTTCCCGTTGATGAGCCTTGCTCACCAACATCTTGAACAACTTGAGCAATATCTACTTTTTTTGCCAAATCATATGATTTGGTCAACTGCTCTGTCGGTAGCCTTAATAGATTAGCCACCTTGATGAGCTCATCAAAGCGTTCCGGCTTTCTCCAAACATCTGTGCGATTCAATAGATCTAATAAATTTTTAGAATCAAGTGTTGGCGAATTCAGTCCTTCTTTTAATTCACGCACCAGCACTGCGTGATCTCGACAATCCGCTGGAATGCCCCATAACATCGTCCAAGCATTGATATCTTCATTTTTTAAACTCGATAGCAATACCGCACATCGCTGCGGCAAATTAAGTTGACATTTGGCAGCCAAATCAATATCGCTCAGCAATGAAGCATCTTTTGAATTTAATTTAGGAAAAAATAATTCGAAGACACCTATCTCACTCAATACCGCCAACATCCTAGACGGCTTCTCAGACATCAAGCCCCTAGAAATCTCTTGCCAAACTCTTTCTTTGACCAACGCATTTAGCTCGCCACTCGAATGAATTTCCTTGAGCAAGGTGAGCGTGGATGGCTCAATTGAAAAATCAGAAAAGCGTGCAGCAAATCTTGCAATACGCAATAGTCGAACAGGATCTTCACTAAAAGCAGGGCCAATATGCCTGAACAACTTATTGCTCAGATCTTTCTGACCATCATACGGATCAATCACATCACCCACAGGCTGCCCATTAGCATCAGCTTCTTTGGCCATTGCATTGATGGTCAAATCACGTCGCGCCAAATCTTGCTCTAGCGTCACTTCTGGATCTGCATGAAACACAAAACCTTTATAACCTGGGGCTACTTTTCGCTCAGTTCTAGCCAAAGCGTATTCGGCATGAGTCACTGGGTGTAAAAATACAGGGAAGTCTTGACCAACAGCGGTATACCCCTGAGCCAACATTTGTTCAGGGCTTGCGCCCACAACAACATAATCAAGATCCTTTACTGGCAATCCCAGCAATTGATCTCTGATGGCGCCACCAACAACATAAATCTTCACTTGAGTAAGACATCCAATGCTTGTGGGTTGATCGCAAATACTTTTTCTAGGGAATTCTCTGCCCCAGCTGGTAAGACATTGTCTTCACTCATGGAAGCCAAATTGTCTCGAGACATCAAGGTAGGCCCTGGCATCATTTCTAATAAGCCAGCTTGCAAATATGCCAATGGTTTTGGTAAAGGAATGACAATGCTCTTTCTACCGCCCACCATGCCAGCAAAGTTCACCAATTCAGCCAAGGTGTAGACGCGAGGTCCAGCCAAATCAAATACCCTGCCAATCGTTTCTGACATTGCAATTGATTTCACAAACGCTTGGGCAACATCTGAAACATAGACAGGCTGAAATTTAACGTTTGCACCCCCCAAAGGCAAAATCGGCGCAAACTTTTGTAAAGATGCAAACAGATTGATGAATTTATCTTTTTCACCAAACACCACAGATGGTCTAAAAATCGTCCAATCTAAATCACTGGCCTTGACCAAATTCTCTGCATCACCTTTACTGCGCTGATACATCGATGCACCCGAACTATTGGCGCCCAAAGCACTCATATGAATATAGCGTTTTAAATGGGCGGCATTCATCGCAGTAATGATTTTTTTTGTCAATTCAACATGATTTTTTAAAAAGCCAGGGCCGTACGGTGACCCAGTTTTGTCATGCAAGACACCCACTAGATTAATCACCACACCATCCGGTCCTAAACGTTGGCACAAATCAGCCAACACAGAAGGATCATGAATATTTGCTTCAATCACTTGAAGCTTCGGTAGAACCCATAACTCTTTTGCATAAGCAGCTTTACGAGTAGGTAATAAAACCGAATGGCCAAGCGCACTCAAGCCACTGGCAATTTTTTGACCAATGAATCCACTGCCACCAATCAACAATACTTTTGCTTCATTCATCACGGCAATTCCGACAATACAGCTGTTTTAGGAGAAACCATCCCAAGATTTTGTTTCAGAGATGGAGTTTTATTGGTAGACATGGCCGTGTAATAACTGGCGTTTGCCAAAACATTTTTGACATATCCCCTGGTTTCATTGAAGGGGATTGTTTCAGCAAAAATAGCCCCCTCTACAGTTCGAGGTAATTTCTCGCGCCACATCTTAGGTCTTCCTGGGCCAGCGTTATAAGCGGCAGAAGCCAAAGCCCATGAGCCATCCAAATCTTGTAAAACCATATTGAGATAATTACTGCCCAAGGTTAAATTAACTTTCATGTCATCTAGTTGAGATGGCTTAAAGCTATCCATTCCGATTTTTTTTGCCACATACTTTGCAGTTGCTGGCATTACTTGCATCAAGCCAGACGCTCCAACATGTGAACGTGCATTCATGATGAAGCGTGACTCCTGTCGAATCAAGCCATATGCCCAATTGGTATCTAGGCCAATTGATCCTGCAATTGGCGCAAGAGAGTCTTTGAAAGGGGTTGGATAGCGCAAACTAAAGTCATGTTCTAACTTTGTTCGATCAGCCGTGTTAACAGCACGATCATACAAACCAATTCTTTTAGCGTGCTCAGCCACCGCAATCAATTGCTTATCACTGAGACCACGCAACTCCCAATTCCATTCTCTATTGCCCTCAAAACGAAGTCCCATGTCATAAAAGCGCACGGCTCTTGCAAAAGATTTATTTGATGACATCTGCTTCACCAAACCTTCGTCCGCCACAACACGCTTAGGCACGTAAATTTTCATGCCCAGATCTTCTCTGGCCAACTGCCCATAAAAATGGTACTGATCAATCAATGCTTGCCAAGTTTCTTTTGCTAAAGACTCATCACCCAATTCTTTTTGCGCTCTGGCATACCAATAGGTCCACGCAGGGTCACGCTTTCTGACCGATGGTGTCATGTGATCAATTGTTTCTTTGACCATGCGCCAATCACCCACGCGCAATGCAGCTCTGACTTTCCATTCTTGGGTTTCTGGTGTTAACAAATGATGATGGCCAAGCTCGTGTTGCAACTTAAATGCTTTCATCGCATTTGGATCCAATTTCTTGGCCAGATACTGACCAACAGCTCCCCATGCAGCAACTGTGTTCTCTTTACTGGTTCGCCATGTTTTTTTATCAAAGTCTCTAAAAGCTACTTCAGGGGATTTTCTGGCACTTCTGACAATCTCTGCCATCGGGTCAGGCACATCGAATCGATTGGCTAAAGTTTCAAAATTATTCTCTACCGCCATTCTTGAAAAAGTGGCGACTTCGTATTTTGAAAAGCCATTGGCTTTGTAAATGGAGTTCACAAGTTCTGGGCAAGCATCGCCAAAAAAGCGCGAGTCCAACAAAATATTTTTAGTTTCAGCAGCCAACTCATTCACTGGCTCACCCTTTGTAAATCTTGACTGAAGGGCGTAACACTTCACCTGAGTGTCGTCATCCAATGCAAATTGTGCGTACTCTCGATCAAAATTAGTCCAATCTTTGCGCTTACCCAAAACCAAGAGCCAGTCATTTCTTAATCTGTCAGCCAGGGCGGTGCCGGCATACTTTTTTAAGAATTGATTAACTGCATCATCTGCGCTTGTTTCAGCTCTTGGGGCCCCACCCTTATCAAACAAGCGGGGTTTAATTTGGAAATATGCAACGTAATCAGCAATTTCATAGTTAGATAACTTTTGGCCCAATTCTCTGGCCTTGGCAGCATCATTATTTTTTGAGGCTTCTCTTAATTCAAGAAAAATCTTATCTTCAGCAGTTAAACTAATTTCTGAAGATTTTTTCTTGGCCGCGGCTTGATTCTTTTGAGCGTTAGCAAGCTCTGCGGAAGTTGATGCAAAGGCGACAAGCACCAGACTGAGAAGTAAGTGTTTATTTATCAATTTTGTGGTTTTTCGTTGTAGCATAGCCCTAATCATGCCTTATTTTTTCTACTTTTGAATAGCTTGTGAAAACTTTAAATCATTTAAGACAAGAATTGCTGGCCAAGAGACAAGATCTTCATCAAGATTCCAGTCTTCGTGGCGAACTTGAAATCAAAATATCTGAATTCTTAAGTGAAACTGATGCCAACTGTGTGGGTATTTATTGGCCAATCAAAAGCGAATTCGATCTTCGTCCTCTGGCACTCGATTGGTGCGCCAAAAATCCTAAGAAAAAATTGGCCCTTCCGATTGTGGAGCTCAACAAGCCTTTGATATTTGGCGAGTGGAATCAAGACACCAACCTCGTCAAAGGTCCTCAAAATATCAATGAGCCTCTGCTTGATTCATACAGCTCCAAAATTGAGCCAGACGTGCTCATCATTCCTTGCCTTGGATGGTCCAAGCAAGATGATCAGTTTTGGCGAATTGGCTATGGCGGGGGGTACTACGATCGAACAATTGCTGAATTTAAAAAAAATGGGCACCCACTTCAAACTGTTGGTGTGGGATACAAAGCTTTAGAAGTAAAAGAGGGCGCATGGCGCCCTCAAAGTCATGACCAAGCACTTGACTTGATGATTACTGTTTAAGATTTAATCAAATCTAAATTCTTAGCAATCGCCAAAGTAGTTTCCGCCTGGTTCAAGCTGTAGAAATGTAAACCCGGAACACCGGCAACACGCAATTGATCGCACAAATCTGTGACCACATCCAAGCCAAATGACTTGATAGATGCAGCGTCATCGCCAAATGACTGCAAACGCAAACGGATCCAACGAGGAATCTCTGCGCCACAAGCATCTGAGAAACGCAATAGCTGAGTGCTGTTGGTTATTGGCATGATGCCAGGCACTATAGGCTGATCAACCCCCAGCTTGTAGGCTTCGTCCACAAATCTAAAGTAAGCATCGCTATTGAAGAAGTATTGGGTGATGGCTGAATCTGCGCCTGCCTTCATCTTATTGGCAAACATCAGAATGTCATCGCTCATTGATTTCGCCTGAGGATGCATCTCTGGATAAGCTGCTACTTCGATATGAAAATGACTGTCAGTTTCTGAACGAATAAATCTGACCAATTCCTCAGCATGATGAAACTCTCCATATTGACCCATGCCAGAAGGCAGATCGCCACGCAAAGCCACAATGCGACGAATACCGATATCTTTGTATTGCTTCAACAACTCACGAATCTTTTCTTTTGAACTCCCCACGCAAGAAAGATGAGGCGCGGCCTCCTGGCCTGCCTCATGGATTTCTTTGACAGTCGCTAAAGTACCGTCTTGGGTTGAGCCACCTGCACCAAACGTCACAGAAATAAATGTTGGCTTAAGCGCTGTGGATAACTGCTCTCTAACAGAACGCAGCTTCGCAGCACCCTCTTCTGTTTTTGGTGGGAAAAACTCAAGGCTTAATTCCATGTCATTCATTCCTGATCACGTTTTTAGTAACGATATGTTTCAGGCTTATAAGGGCCTTCTTTTTTCACGTTGATGTAGTTGGCTTGCTGCTCTGTCAATTCAGTGAGTTGAGCATTGAGTTTCTTCAACTGCAAACGAGCTACTTTCTCATCAAGGTGCTTAGGCAATGTGTAAACACCCACTGGATACTTATTAGTTCCTGCAGATTGCCATAACTCGATCTGAGCAATTGTTTGGTTAGCAAATGATGAGCTCATCACGTAAGACGGGTGACCTGTACCGCAACCTAGGTTAACCAAACGTCCTTTAGCCAAAATGATGATGCGCTTTTCTGGCTGACCATTGCTAGCAGGGAAAATCACGTGGTCCACTTGTGGCTTGATCTCTTCCCACTTGTACTTCTCAACACCTGCGATATCGATTTCATTGTCAAAGTGGCCAATGTTGCAAACGATTGCCTGGTCTTTCATTTTTGCCATATGGTCGTGAGTGATCACATGGTAGTTACCTGTGGCAGTAACAAAGATGTCTGCCTTATCAGCGGCATAGTCCATGGTCACAACACGATAACCTTCCATTGCTGCCTGAAGCGCGCAAATCGGATCAACTTCTGTCACCCATACCTGAGCTGACAAGGCGCGCAAGGCTTGTGCTGAACCCTTACCCACGTCACCGTAACCAGCAACCACTGCCACCTTGCCGGCAATCATCACGTCTGTTGCACGCTTGATACCGTCGACCAAAGATTCACGGCAACCATACAAGTTATCGAACTTGCTCTTGGTCACTGAGTCATTCACGTTAATCGCAGGGAACTTTAATTCGCCCTTGGCATGCATTTGATACAAACGATGTACACCAGTTGTGGTTTCTTCTGTTACGCCCTTTACTTTTTCTAGACGAACTGAATACCAAGTTGGATCAATTTTTAGTTTGGCTTTGATTGAAGCAAACAAAACAGTTTCTTCTTCACTCGTTGGGTTGTTCAAAACTGATAAATCTTTTTCAGCTTTTGTTCCCAAATGTAACAACATGGTCGCATCGCCACCATCATCCAAAATCATGTTTGAGTAACCACCGTCTTGCCATTCAAAAATACGGTGTGTGAACTCCCAGTATTGCTCAAGAGTTTCGCCTTTGATCGCGAACACTGGCGTACCGTTTGCAGCAATCGCGGCAGCAGCGTGATCTTGTGTAGAGAAAATATTGCAAGATGCCCAGCGCACTTCCGCGCCAAGAGCTTCTAAGGTTTCAATCAAAACAGCTGTTTGGATTGTCATGTGTAAAGAGCCAGTGATGCGAGCGCCGCGCAAAGGCTGGCTAGCAGAAAACTCTTCACGAATAGCCATCAAGCCAGGCATCTCTGTTTCGGCGATGATGATTTCTTTGCGACCCCAATCAGCCAATGAAATATCAGCGATAGCGCAATCTTTAAGCACGTTTAAATCAGTAGGTTTGTTCATATCCACTCCAAGCTAGTAAGGAAGATCATGGAGGGCAAATAAAAAAAGCCCGCCAACCAATCACTTCACAGGTTAGCGAGCGTCGTTGCTAAAGGCCTGGGGCCTTCCTCTAAGCCTAGGGTGTTTAAAGACTTAAACACCTCGCAACGCTCCTTAGAGATTTTGCGAAATTATAAACCAGCAGCGGCCCTCAAGGCTGCAGCCTTGTCTGTGGCTTCCCATGTGAACTCAGGCTCTTCACGGCCAAAGTGTCCATAGGCAGCTGTTTTACGATAGATTGGGCGCAATAAATTCAACATTTTTACGATGCCCTTTGGTCTTAAATCAAAGTGAGTGCGTACTAACTCAGCAATCTTCTCATCTGAAACCTTGCCAGTGCCGTATGTGCTGACCATCACAGACGTTGGTTGAGCAACACCAATCGCATATGAAATCTGCACCAAACACTTGCTAGCCAAACCGGCAGCCACAATGTTTTTTGCCACATAACGACCTGCATAGGCAGCTGAACGATCCACTTTTGATGGATCTTTGCCTGAGAAAGCACCGCCACCGTGAGGGGCTGCACCACCGTATGTATCAACAATGATTTTGCGACCTGTCAAACCACAATCGCCTTGTGGACCACCGATCACAAAACGACCAGTTGGGTTCACCAAGTATTTGATTTCGCCTTTGATCAACTCTTTTGGAAGTACCGGTTTGATGATTTCTTCAACCACGGCTTCACGAAGTTTCTCCAAGGAAATATCTGGAGAGTGTTGAGTTGATAGAACAATGGTGTCAATTGAATCTGGCTTGCCATCAACATAACGCAAAGTGACTTGTGATTTTGCATCTGGGCGCAACCAATTCAAACGACCATCACGACGCAAATCAGCTTGACGCTCAACCAAACGGTGAGACAAATGAATTGGCAAAGGCATTAATTCTGGGGTCTCATCAACCGCATAACCAAACATCAAGCCTTGATCGCCAGCGCCCTGGTCAAGACCATCATCATGGGCTTTGTCCACGCCCTGAGCAATGTCTGGACTTTGCTTGTCGTAAGCCACCAACACTGCGCAACCTTTGTAATCAATACCGTACTCAGTATTGTCGTAACCAATTTGACGAATCGTGTCGCGTGCTACATGGATGTAATCAACGTTTGCAGTGGTTGTGATCTCGCCCGCAAGGACTACCAAGCCGGTGTTGCAAAGAGTCTCTGCAGCTACACGTGCTGTTGGGTCTTGCGCCAAAATAGCATCAAGAATTGCATCAGAAATTTGGTCAGATACTTTATCTGGGTGACCTTCAGAAACTGATTCTGAGGTAAAGAAATAATTATTCGCCATGACTGCTCCTTAGTTAAATAAGCGACAACACGTGCCGGATATTACTAAGTGCGGCGACGCTTTAGCGGATAGTTTTGATTCGCCCCGCAAGTTGTCTTAACTCGGCGAATGACTAAATTCTATAACATTCTCACTTTTGATGGCAAACCTGTATATTTACCCCTATGACGAGTACAAGATTACGCTTTACCAAAATGCATGGCGCTGGCAATGACTTCATTGTCCTGAATGGGATATCTCAAGACCTCTCAGGCATCACCAAAGCGCAATGGGCAAGACTTGCACACCGTCAATTTGGTATTGGTGCTGATCAAATCCTTTTGGTAGAAAAGCCCACAGTTGCAGACGCAGAGTTTCGTTACAGAATTTTTAACTCTGATGGCGGTGAAGTTGAGCAATGTGGCAACGGATCTCGTTGTTTTGTCCGCTTTGTCAGAGAAAAAGGTCTCACAAAAAATAAAACCGTCAAAGTTCAAGTGGCTCACACCATCTTGTCATTGACCGAAAACGATGATGGTCAAGTGACAGTGAACATGGGTGCCCCCATCCTTTCGAATGAGCTGATTCCTTTCAAATCTTCAGGCCTTCAGGAAAAGGTTGAAGGAAAAGCCAACTTATATCAATTGGAGCTTGGCGATCATGCCGTGTGGATCAATGCGATATCGATGGGCAATCCACATGCGGTGCAAATTGTGCAAGATGTTGAGACTGCACCTGTTGCCAAAGATGGTCCACAGATAGAAACAAATTTGGCATTTCCGAAAAAGGTGAATGCTGGCTTTATGCAAATTCAAAATCGCCACGAAGTAAAACTGCGCGTCTTTGAAAGAGGCTCAGGAGAAACATTGGCTTGCGGAACCGGTGCTTGCGCAGCAGTGGTATCTGGAGTTTTGCGAGGTCAGTTGGATTCCCCAGTGACTGTTCATACACGTGGCGGAGATCTGAGTATTGCTTGGGACAATGCTTCTTCCATGCAAAATCCGGTCATGATGACCGGACCAGCTCAAACTGTTTTTGAAGGCGAGATCACTCTCGACTAAGCGTTAGCTTAATGACATTAAACGCCGTACTTATCTCGGTAGGCTTTCACAGCTGGTAAGTATTGTTGCAACTCTTTGCTTTGGCTTGACTCTAGAAAACTCATCAAACTTGCCAGATTTGCAATAGATACCACTGGCATACCAAACTCTTTTTCTACATTTTGTACGGCAGAGCTATCAGCAATCTCGGTAGCAGTTCCAGCCCTTTCCATGCGGTCCAATGCAATCAGAACAGCCGCAG
>CALKUJ010000338.1 GCA_937996825.1 uncultured Polynucleobacter sp.
AGTATGTTTGGGTGAAGCAACAAAATACTCACAGGATTTATTGGATGCTGATAAAACTTATTTGGCAACCATCAAATTTGGTGAAAAAACTTCCACAGGTGATGCTGAGGGTGAAGTGATTGAAGTTAAAGAAGCTAATTTTGATGTGACAGATGCCTATCTGTTGCAGGAAAAGCTAGCTGAAGTGGCTGAGAAGTTCACGGGTGAAATTGCACAGATTCCCCCCATGTACTCCGCCTTAAAGCGAGATGGAAAACCTTTGTATGAATATGCCCGTGCAGGTGAAACATTGGAGCGAGAGGCAAGAAAGGTCACGATTCATTCATTGAAGTGGGTGGATGTTTCATGGCCAGTGGCTCAGTTAGAAGTTTCATGCAGCAAAGGAACGTATGTCAGAACCTTGGCTGAGGACATTGGTGATTATTTAGGTGCTGGTGCCCATTTGATTGGTTTGCGTCGTGAAAAAGTCGGGCATTTGAGTTTGGGTCATGGCGTGACTTTGGAAACTGTCAAAAATAATCCCCAAGAAAAGAATATCAAGCCTGAGTATTTACTGCCTGTGGATGCTCTCGTACAAGACCTCAATTCATTGGGGCTTACAAATGAAGAGGCAGATCGCTTACGCCTTGGGCAAAGAGTCCCAGTCAGTAAAGCGGGTAGTAATGAAGAGTTGATGAGGATTTATCGCGGCACGATTGAATCCTGCAATTTTATGGGTACGGCAGACTGGCGCAAGGGTGTATTGCATCCGCGCCGTTTGATTGCCCAAGCAGCAGCAGTAACGAATTTAACCAATTGAAAAAAGTGAAAGCAGAACCATGAGTAATATTCGCGCCTTAAGAAACATCGCCATCATTGCCCACGTTGACCACGGCAAAACAACTTTGGTAGATCAATTACTTCGTCAATCAGGCACATTCCGTGACAACCAACAGGTTGCCGAGCGTGTGATGGACTCAAATGACATTGAAAAAGAACGTGGTATCACGATCTTGTCTAAAAACTGTGCGGTTGAGTACGAAGGTACTCACATCAACATCGTTGACACCCCAGGACACGCAGACTTCGGTGGTGAAGTTGAGCGCGTTCTATCAATGGTGGATGGTGTGTTGTTGTTGGTTGATGCTGTTGAAGGTCCAATGCCACAAACACGTTTCGTGACCAAGAAAGCCTTGGCACTTGGTTTAAAGCCAATCGTGGTGGTGAACAAAGTGGATCGTCCAGGCGCACGTATTGACTATGTTGTAAATGCAACATTTGAGCTTTTTGACAAGTTGGGCGCTACAGAAGAGCAGTTAGATTTCCCTGTTGTTTACGCTTCTGGTTTAAGTGGTTATGCAGGTCTAACACCTGATGTGCGTGAAGGCACGATGGCTCCATTGTTTGAAACGGTACTTAAATACGTGCCGATTCGTGATGAAGATCCAGACGGTCCTTTGCAGTTCCAAATTTCATCTATCGACTACAACAGTTACGTAGGTAAGATTGGTGTAGGTCGTATTAGTCGCGGTACTGTGAAAACTGGTCAAACAGTAGTTTGTCAAAATGGTCCAGATGGTACACCTTTCAATGGTCGTGTGAACCAAGTATTGAAGTTCCAAGGTCTTGAGCGCGTTCAGGTTGACCAA
>CALKUJ010000339.1 GCA_937996825.1 uncultured Polynucleobacter sp.
CCCAAGCTTGGTCGGGTTCGTCGTGTTGGAACTGGCGTTGCAATTGGTTGGGCGCCACGAGCGCAGGTTTACCCACTTTGTATCTAGGGCGTTTGTAGCCACGAACAGACTTGATCTGTGCAGCACGCATCAGTTTTGCCACGCGGTTCTCGCTGCAAACCACGCCAGCTTCACGCAAGTCGCAGAAGATGCGTGGGCTGCCATAGATGCCCATGCTTTGGTCGTAGAACTCTTTGATCTTTGACGTGAGCACTTCGTTGGCCTTGGCCCGTGGCGACAGCGGCTCATGAAGCCATGCATAAAAGCCGCTGCGGTGAACTTTAAGAACACGGCACATGCTGGTGAGTTTGAATTCGGATCGGTGCGATTGAATGAATGCGTACTTCACCCGGACTGCTTTGCAAAGTACGCTGCGGCCTTTTTTAGGATGTCGCGCTCCTCGGTCGTTCGCCTGAGTTCAGCCTTGAGCTTGGCCATCTCAGCTTGCATCGCTTTCAAATCACTGAACTCAGGCTGCTGTGCTCTCTTGAGGGTTCGTACCCACGTGTAGAGCAAGCCTTCTGGCACTCCCAGTCGACTGGCTACATCGACAACCGAATGCCCCTTTTCCGTGACTTGCTTAACCGCCTCTTCTTTAAATTCGCGTGCGTATTTGGTTCTTTGCATTTCCAATTCTCCAATTCAGTTTTGACATCATTATTTGTCTACTGATTTGGGGGAATGCCAGTTACTAATTTTTCGATGCAATGTCGCTGGGGATGCAATCCATTTCGCACTCATGGCTTGGCCCACATTCATCGGCTGACTACTGTCTGATGCAATGGCTAAAAGCTCCAAAACTTTTTGACCAGTTGCATCTATATCGACTAATTGCTTGCTCGAATCGAAAGATTGTGTCTCACGTAGAAATCGAACATACATTTCACGATTTGTCATGACATCCCCTAAGAACTTAGTTTTTCCAATAGCTTGAGTTACGCAACCCACGCTCTGTTTCGACATAGAAATCAATGTGCTTGGGCAAGATCGTGAACTCCACTTCTATGTTTTCAGGAGCCCCTGGCAATCCCTTCGGTGGATGCGGCCACGCTGGAGAATCACCGCTATAGAGATAGCCTGTGATTTTGTGTCCTTGCAAATTTTGAGCAGGCCAAAGCCCTGCATACTTATGAACGAGATCAAACTTGCACAACGTGAATAGAGCTCTGGATTTAACGTCTCTGTACCAGGCATATTGGGGTGATAACAGCGAAACATTCACCCCTTTCATTTCTTGAGCCAAGTTGATTGGGTCAGCAGGAAAAAGCTCTTCGCCAGAAGTTTCGGACAATGAATCAAAGTAGCTAAGAGCTTCATCATCACGTTCAAAATTCTTATCTAAGATGCGCGAAGATCCATGTGCGTTCACCAAATGCAGTCGCCAATGTTCATTGGGTTGACGGTAGATATACACCTGCACTAAGTCATCACCTACGTATGACACCTTTTGCAATGATGAGTGTTCGTAGTTGCTCATGATCAAGCCTCAAACCAGTTAGCTGAATAGAACTTAAATCCCAACCTGAGAAGTGCTTCGTTTGCGCCTTCAGGTCGACATTGAAAAACCTGACCTGTTGGCGTATAGCTACGCTCGTTTTTTCCAGACAGCGTTTTCACAACGCGCTCAACATACAAGTGATAAGCATTGCCGATTCGATGCAGTTTGAAAAAACGTAAGCGATCGGAACCTGGCAACGTACCAGAGTAAATCGAATCTTCTGCGGGACTTGCGTGTTCGTCAGCCATACCCAACCTCAATCAGTGAAAGGTTTCCAACGCCATGCGAACTTGTGCGTGATCTTGGCGTAACTTGGAAAGACGCTGTTGCACAGCTGAGGACGACAACTTCACGCCAAGAGTTTGAAGCGATTGAGGTAGAGGTATCTGTTGAGCTTGGCGCTCAGACAAAGATGACGTTGAAAGCGTTGAATTCATGGTTCTCTCCGATAACTAATGCACAGAGGTTCTGTGCGATGGAGAGAATCATCGCCAGTGACTGCAACAGCAATCACTCAGCTAAGTAACAATTTATTTCAGGCTGAAGCGAACGCCTGACGTGTTTTTATCAAAATCTCTTTAATTTGATCTAATTCAACGACCGTAGGGACTTGAGCTGGCTGGGAAAGCAATTGCCGCTCCAACCCATCTAACGCATGAAAACATGCGTCGTAGCCCAAAGACCCCATTGACCCTTTGATTTTGTGAGCTATTGCGCGGGTCGCAGCCCAATCTTCCTGCATCCAAGCAGTCTCCAAAACAGCAATACGCTCATCAAACTGAACCGCTGCTTCTTGCAATAACTCATGCAAATCGTCTGCGCCCATCAACTCGGCTAGCTCATCTTGAATTTTCTGATTAACTATTGCTATCATTTGTAGCGATTTTTGTAAGTTGAAATACGAATGGCCGGCACCCTCATTTTGGTCGACGACGATCCCTTAATGCTTCGAATTTTAGGAGACACACTAAAACCTGCGGGGTTTGAGTGTGTACTGGCGCGAAGTCTTGATGAAGCATTCAGAGCCGCCAAACGGCATCCTCCACAGGCTGCCATCGTTGACATCAACCTTGAAAATGGTGAATCTGGTCTTGAGCTCGTTCGCACATGGCGAGTTGAACGTCAATTTCCAGTTATCGTACTCAGCGGTCAAGGTCAAGCGATAGATCGCATTGTTGGCTTGGAAATGGGAGCCGAGGATTACATCGTCAAGCCGTTCGAGCCACGCGAACTGATTTTGCGTGTCACACGTGTCATTGAACGCTACAACTACGTGACAACAACCGCTGAAAATCACCCTTCGTGGGACTTGGGCAATCACCACACGTTTGATCCAGTCAGTCGTTCGATTCAATCTCAGGAAGAAAAAAACAGTCTCTCCACTGCTGAATTCAATTTGATCAGCTACCTAATCAAAAACGCCAACAAACTCGTAACCCGCGACCAAATACTGGACGCAGTTCACAATCGATTACATGAATCAAGTGATCGCTCCGTCGATATGTTGATCGCCAGATTAAGAAAAAAGATTTCCAATTCAAATGTAGAAATCAAAGCAATTCGCGGCGCAGGTTACATGTTGGTTGGGCCAGTTCACGAATTGTGACAAACCGTTACAAATAGGTGATTGAGTTGTTGCACTGGACGACGATAGTTCAGGCATGCACCAATCCGTATTACTCATCGAAGAAGAGCCACTTCTACAACCACTGATAGAAGCTTTGGCTCTGCCGTGTGATTTCAACATCACTCAAGCCATCACTGGATTTGATGGCCTTCGACTAGCTACATCATTGAAATTCAATTTGATTTTTGTTGATGTCATGTTGAGTCAAGTTGATGGCTTGGACGTCCTTCGTCTATTGCGATGGCAACCCCTCAGTCAAGGTTCAAGATTGATTGCCGTATCAAGCACTGACTCGCCAACCCTGCGAGGCAATACATACGCCGCTGGTGCAGACTATTTTCTGCACCCACCGTACAACGCAGAAGCAATAACTGCCGCGCTAAATCAACCATATTCAGCATGATCGATAGAGCTTACCCGATGCAATTCAGACTCAACACAAACAAATCCCTTAGGCAGAAAATACTGACGATATTTAACGCTGGTTTGCTATTTTTCACTGTGATTCTGATTTTTCTAATTGATCACAACATCAAGAACACAGCCATTTCAAAAGCAGTAGAAACGCAAGGAAAGCAAGCAAGCTTTTTTGCGACATTGATAGACAAAGATGTGGCAGAGGCTTTATCAGCCATCAGCTCAAGAGCGGCCAACATGCATAGCTTGCACCTGAGTGATCAAGCCGTAGAACTCTCCTTGAATTCGCTACAACGATCTATGACTAAATATTCTTGGATCGGCTACACAGATACGAATGGGATTGTCAAAGCGGCTACACAAGGCATGTTGGTTGGTAAAGATGTGTCTAAACGTCCATGGTTCATAGAAGGGCAAATTAAAAATACAACCATTGACGTCCATGATGCTGTTTTGCTTGCCAAGATGTTGAAAGAAGATGATCCGCACTCCCCTATGCGATTCATTGATGTGGCATCGCCAGTGTTGGACGCAAAGGGCACACCAATGGGCGTGCTCGGTGGCCATCTAAGTATCAGCTGGCTCAATAACCAACTTCATTTCTACACGCGAGCCAATGAGAACGCGAAGAATTCAATGCCATTTGTTATTGGACATGACGGGCAGTTTCGCTTTGGCAATCAAGATGCCTACGAGGGATTAATTGATTTGGCTAATTTCTGGCAACAAAAACAAAATTCTGGTTTTGTTTTGCTAGAACACAAAAAACATGGGGAGATGCTGGTCTCATTCACCAAACACTCTTCTGGAATTTTGCCAAATGAGATGGGGTGGGTCACTGTCATCAGCACTCCCGTTGAAACGATCATTTCCGGGGCGACACAAACGCGCTTGATCGCTGCAAGTGGCGTCATTGGGCTTGCCTTTCTTGCTTGGTTGATGATGTTCAAACTGACGCAACTTACCCACCAACCGATTGAAAAATTGCTTCAAGCGATCGAGAACATTGATGAGTCACATACCCAAGTTGAAGAATTAGAAGGTCTGCCTGAAGAGTTTGATGCCATTCGACAAGCACTCAACAAGCTGTTGAGATCACTGAAAGATCGTGAAAAAAATCTAAACGATTTGGTCACTCAAGTGAACACAAGTTTTAAGGGCGTAACAGATAACTTTCCGGGTGTTCTATTCAGCCTTGAAGACTGCCGAGGTCATTGTTTTGACTTC
>CALKUJ010000340.1 GCA_937996825.1 uncultured Polynucleobacter sp.
CGTGCGCGTCAAACACTTCCACCATCTTGGCAAAGTCAGCCAGTGAGCGGGAGAGGCGATCAATCTTGTAGACCACCACGATGTCGATTAAGCCGAGATGAATGTCGGCGATGAGGCGTTTGAGTCCAGGACGGTTCATGTTTCCGCCGGAAAACCCTGGATCCTCATAGAAGTCCTGCACTAGTTCCCAGCCTTCTGTCTTTTGGCTGGCCACATAGGCGATACCCGCTTCGCGCTGAGCATCGATGGAGTTGAACGACTGATCCAGGCGTTCGTCGGAAGATACGCGGCAGTAGACGGCGCAGCGTTTGCGTTTGATGTCATTCATGTGTTGTTACCTTTATTGAGTCCAAAGAAGGCGGGGCCAGACCACTGTGTGCCAGTGATGTGCTTAGCCACAGCTGAGAGTGAGGGGTACTTATGCCCGTCCATTTCAAAACGGCCATCTGTGGTGACTGTGACGCGGTAGTCACGGCCATCAAACTCGCGAATTAATTCGGTGCCAGGAAGCAGAGCTGTGATTGGGCGGGTGCTGGTTTTGATCTTGGAGAGTCGCTCACCAAAGTCAGCCAGCAGGTTGCGCGTGTCGGGGTTAAGGCCGCCAAACTTAATCTCCTGTAGCCGGTAGCTCAGGCGTGCCTCGAGTTGTCGGCGATTGGGATGTGGCGGGCGGATCTTGAAATGCTTATCCCACAGCGCCCAGAGCTCGGCAATGGGCATGGTTGAAAGATCCTTTAGTTGGGGGCCAATGGCGCTGGTTATTTCTAGATGGGAGGTGGGTGAGGCAGCAGATGTCATTTGCGAACTCCTTGATTTGTTGACGGGTTCGTATTGACGCTCTGCTCGGCATGGAAGTCGAGAAACTCGTCTCTGTCAGTGGCATAAATCTGACTCTTTGAGGCTTGTGTCAGATCGTCTTTGGTCATCACGACTGCGTGTGCAACCAGCTTGGCAACTTCTGCTAGGCCGAGGTGTTTACTGCGCTCTTGCTTTGCCCCTTTGCGGGGGCGGTGAACGATGACAGTAGGAGGAAGTTCAGATGTTTGCATTGAAGGGTTGTGTTCAGAAAAAACTTGCCTGAAATCGTAGGTTCAGACCCCGTTACACGTAACTCCAAGTGGCGGGGATTGTGGCGACATTGGGCCTTGAAAGGCCCGTAAACAGGCCCAATGGGCTCTAAATGGCCGTAATCAAGCGGGTTTTGAAGAGGGTTTTGACATATTTTCCAAATACTGTATATTTATCCAGCAAATCACCAATTTCGACATCAATTCGCAGCCTTTCGGGCTCGCGTGTCGGTATTGGTTTCCCTCATAAAAACAAGAAGGAGACAACGTGAGCAAGCCACAGACATATGCAGACATCGTGCTTTATTTGCCCGTTGACGACACGCTCAAAACATTCATTGGCCGCCATGAGCTACCCCTGCCTGAGGGGTGGTCATGGCAGGACAACACCCATACATCGCGCAAGCTGATCAAGCTCATCCAGAGCTACGCTAATACGGTCAAACGTGATCGCATCATTGCTGGCTTGCATGCGAGTTCGACATTGGCTCACCCCTTAGGCAAACAAGCCATGTTTCAGGCCACGCATGCCAAACCCAATGAACTAGTGGGACTGATTGCCTGCAAGAACGATCTGCATCGATCGTTCTGGTTGTACGTCAATCATCCCGACTTGTTTGAAGCGGCTGCCGAGATTGAGTATTTGGATCAGCACAGCCAGCAAGCGCAGCAGCACGACCTGGGGCTGCGCCGAGAGGTCAAGCGCGATGAGTCCTCGATTGCTAATTTCTGTGAGGCCATCAAGCTCTTTTATCAACGTGAGCTAGGGTGTGGTGAAGTGTGTGTGGTCAACGTGTTGGATCGCTCTCAAGGGACGCAACTCATCACGATCCACGCCAAGGACCTTGCAACGGCTCGGCTTGAATTTGAAGGGTCACAGTTGCAGCGCCGTGTCGGAAGTCCCAATATCCACATGGTGTTGGAGTATTCGCAGGTCACAGGTGTTGCAAGAACAATCATCAGGGGCGGTGCCAAATACCACGCCATGTTATGTGAGGCCTTCGCCACTCATATGTTGGGTGTGAGTGCTGAAGCTCAGCGCATACAGCGCCCTGTGCTTGATCTGTCCAAGCTCAGATTGGGATTGCAGATTCCACAGGCGTTTGACGATGGGTTTGTCGGTCTTCAGGTGAAGAGCTTGCACTTGCTAAGCCCGTGCGAGCGTTTGAAGCTCGAGTGCACAGCGAGTGGCTCAACCGATCGGCAATGCGTGACGGATTTGATTGGCGCTTATTTCCAGAATGAAAATCCCTTGAGCCGTGGCTGGGAAAGTCATGCCGCAACGCTCAATCTCTACATGGCTCCTGCACAGGGCAAATCTAGAAGTCCACTGGTGAGTGTTGAAGTGACAAGCAAAGGGCGTTTGAACCTGCACAAGTTCGATGAGAAGTTGCGCACCCAACTCGAAGGCTATCTTGTTCATCTAGAGATCCTTGAACCTAAGGATGCGCTGGTATACCAAGTCAGTAATGCAGCGGGTAATGCTCGTCCTATGAGTCTTTTTGAGTGAAGGGAGTGGTCATGCCTGCTAACAAGAAAGCACTGATCTTGGCTGGGTTACTCATGACTCGTGGAGGATATTCGTATGAACGATCGATTCCTAAAGGTCAGGTCTCGGGGTTGAAGTTATTGAGTGAACTCAAAGCGATCATGCCTGGTGCGCTTGATTCACTCTACGCCAGTTGTTCATTTTGTGGATTGCATCGTGGACCCGTTTTTCGATGTGATGGTG
Organism: uncultured Polynucleobacter sp.; assembly: GCA_937996825.1. Lineage (GTDB taxonomy): Bacteria > Pseudomonadota > Gammaproteobacteria > Burkholderiales > Burkholderiaceae > Polynucleobacter. The sequence continues at coordinate 2,800 of CALKUJ010000340.1, forward strand.
AGATGCACGTCCAGTGCCCTGACTGCGGCCCCTACAAAGTGGATGTGTCAGATCAAAGAAACTGGTCGCTAGACATCGACTGGATGATCAGAAAACTAAGGGCAGCTTTAAACATTGCGGCACACGTTGCAATTCAGAAGCTCTATGACGGCGTGTGGCAAATCGGGGTGTACAAGAAGCGAGCTGTTATCTTGGCGGAGCGCATTGAGCTTGTCGTTGCAAATGCCTTGAATCTGTTTCACGGAAAAACGCCTCGACCTGACAGTTGGGTGATCACGCCAAGGCCATTAAGTCGAACTTCATCAGATCCACTCTCAGGAACGGCGACCTGGTGGCATCTTGAAGATCGCTTTGCTATCCATGGCAATGGACTTCGATTTGTTGGAGAGGAGGGGGATGTGATTGAAGCGTTGGCTGAGCCCGGATCTGTAGCAGTGCATGGGCCATTCTCTGAAACCTTTGAATGGGTGCATGTTCCGGACTGGTCTAACGATCCCATTCGCTTAACTGCAGCGCAGGCGGCAGTCTTTAGAGTTCTCTGGCGGTATCGAGGGCAGCCGCAGTCTGCCGAAACGATCATGAGTAAGGCGCATCTGTCTAGCGACAAGCTGATTGATGTGTTCAAGATCAAGGCGGCCAAAAGAGGTGACCCAACG
>CALKUJ010000341.1 GCA_937996825.1 uncultured Polynucleobacter sp.
GACTACTCAAAAGTAGATTACTCAAATTCCAAACAGAAGGTTGAAATCATCTGTAAAGAACATGGTTCGTTTTGGCAGCTTCCTCAAGGACATATCCGTGGACACAAAAGTGGGTGTCGGAAGTGTGCAATTGAGCAGCTAAGGCTAACCGTTGATGAGTTTGCTGAAAACGCACGGCAAAAGCATGGCGATAAGTATGACTATTCACGAGTTGCTTACAAAACCAATCACGACAAAGTAGAGTTGATTTGTAAAGAGCATGGTTCGTTCTGGCAACTTCCCATGAACCACATTCAAGGAACTGGATGTCCAGGATGTGCTGTCACAGGGTTTGATCAGACCAAGCCTGGACTCCTTTATTACCTAGCAGTGGTAACTGATGACAATGAAACGCTTTACAAGATTGGCATCACAAATTTGACGGTGCGTAAGCGTTTTCCAAATGTTGATCTTCGAAGAATTAAGACGCTTAAGACATGGTCTTTTGAGCGCGGTAAAGAGGCTGCTCAACGCGAGGTATCTATTCTGCGAGAGTTTGCTGATGATCTGTATGTGGGGCCTCCAGTTCTCATTGGCGCAGGAAATACAGAGCTTTTTGTGCGGGATGTTCTTGAACTGGATGATCGAGATAACTTGAAATACTTTGAACAATGGTCGCAGAGGTCACTTGATATAGAAGATGAAACTAATTAAATTAAACAAAGGCACCTTGGGGTGCCTTTGTTTATTGTTTAAGCCTTACGACTGGGCAAACCCAAAATTGATCGCCGCTCAGGTGCAGCAGATGCAGGTTCATTCATGCCTTCTTTGATCTTGGAGGTAACCGCCTCAATGCGCTTATCCAACTCTCCCTTGTCAGCCGCAGTGCGAATGACTTGCAGCGACGTAATCACATCAGCGATGCTGTCAGCTTCAATGGCATTTTTACCGTCCATGATTTCAAGCGTGCGTGCACCGTAACGCACAGTGATGCAAAGCTTGCCCTTTTCATCAGACCACCACCATGGCTTGATCTTCTTAGGCACTTCAACCTTGCGACTCTCCCCTGTTTCCGCATCTTTAACCATGCGAACTTTAATGGGCGCAAACTCAGTGCCTGCTTGCTGTGCTTTTGCAAGTTGAATTTGCTCATCCAGCTTGACGCAGAACTTTTGGCGACGTGCTTGCTGTGGGCTATTTCCGTGCTGAGGTTTACTGTTAGTGAATTTCAAAGCGCTAAGACCTGACATAGTTACTCCTTGTGAATGTGTTGCAGGAATAACAAATTTAGTTTCGGCCTTGGGGTCTGAGCAACCGAAATCCTAGATAACCCGACAGATTGGACGGACTCAAAAAACTCTTGCTTTTTTAGTCAACTGAAAGGTTTGCAAAGTGCTCTCTAGCGCGTCTTTCTTCCTCTTGGATTCTGGCTTTGTGTTCTGCTTCCGCCAACTCAAGATCAAGGTGTCTAGGCTGATATCGCTCTAGCTGCTTTGGTGACAAGTGCCAATATGGATTATTGGAATGCTCACGCATGGAAAGCTCGCACTCGTGCTTCAAATCAACTCCAAGTTTCTTTTTAAAGAAGATGGCATCGTGCACATTTGCTATCGGCTCCCGCCCATGGTCTTTAGCAACTGACCTAACAACATCCATGATTTCGGTTTCATAGTGCTGGTATAGATACGCAAGAATCTTCGACTTACTGGATCTGCCACTAGGAGTTTTTAAGAAACTTTTAGCTAGTAAATCTTTGCGATGAATTTTGACAACATCGTATATGTAAGCATCCAACTCGCTTTGCTCATGGATAAATGATTTGACAGTTGCATCCGCTAAGAATCGCTCCCTGTCTTTGCTGTTTTGAATGATGTCAACGATTGCTGGATTACTCCACCCGCCAGCTTCGTTTTGCCAACCAACGCTGCTCACCCTTGCGCCAAAACTGATTGCAGTGAATGCTTGTTTTAAGAGTTTGGGTTGTAAATCTTTTGGGACAGGGCTATCTTCTTCAAAGGTGAAATAGCGCACTGTTTCCATGAAGTCTGCTTTGTCTTCGAGGAAGCCAAGGGTTGCACTAAACACACGACGCAAGTTCTCACCTAGTCCACGGCTATCGATGTAGCTTTGAGCCCATCCCATCTTCCAAGCTACAACGCTTGAGCGGATGTCGTACTCCCAACAATCACCAAGCACTGCCCTGCGCAGTTCTTTGTTGATGTTTTGAACGCTGACGCCCTCGTAATACATTCGTCCAAACTCACTTGGCTTTCTGCGCTGCAAGTAATTTCCATTCATGACACTTGCTACACCCAAAATAATTTTGGCTTGGCGTAGTGCTTGCTGTTTTTTTTCAAGAGATAGAAGCTTTGCTTCTGTAGCAATCCAGAAGATGTAGCTCTTCAAGGACTCAATGTCGACCTCTAGTAAATCGAAATAATCCTGAATTGGCTTACTTTCGAACTCAGCTGACAACTCAGGGTACAAAGCATTCACGAGCTGATAGTTACTGAACTCGTCACCTAAGAGGTATGCATCGAGCGCCTTATCAGTTTTCGCTGATTTCAATATTTCTTCCTCAACCTCTAACGTGTCAATCACAGTTACCCATTTGGTCAATTTGCACTGACTGAGTTGACCATTCAAGTTAGATCCAACGATCACTGCTTCCACTAGATTGAATCCGTTGTCCTGTAGCCACTTGTGAACGCGAACTTTGAAAGGTCCGATCTGTCCACCCTGTTGCGCTAACTTTTGTAGGGATAAGGAAAAGAGATCTAGCTTGCGCTGTAAAGGTGTCGCTTCAAAATGCAGGCTCCTAAAGAGCATTTGCTCAAGTACTGCAATGTATTTAGTGATGGCTTTGTGCGCAGAGGTCGCAGGCTTAGGGAAAGCCTTGTTCAAGGCTTCATAAACTGCGCTGTTTACGGTGATCTTGATCATCTGCCACTCCCAGACATTGGCTCCAAATAAATCCTGGATTTCCAATGTATTTAGCTGGTTTATACAGGTTTCTGGGAAAAATGCAAAAAGTCACACGCTTATAGTAATTTCATTATCCAAATGACCTGACATGTGCCCAAAATGCCGATTGCTTGGTCATTGAGCTAATTCAAGCAAGTCCTTTCTTCGCATTTGGACCACTTGGCGACGACCCGGCTTCACTCGCATAAGTACTTAATGCACACCTATCAAGCGTCTGTACGTGTAGCCGTAAAAGGAAGAACCCAACTGGTTAAAACCGAAATTAGGACCATAAACGCGCAAGAAGCGCGTTGGTTGCTATGGGCTCAATACGGCTTTCTCAGCATTCAATCTGGACCTACCCAAATATCGAGCAAGTAGGCCTAATCTCAATACTCACTTGGGAGCATGATTACCCAGTGCTCTCCATCCCAGCAGGCATACAGCGAGACCGCTTCCATCGGAAAATCCGTGTACGGGATCTCTTGCCTTGCTAGTTCTTTGCCATTTCCGTCGTCATAGATCATGGTTGCTTTGATGCCATGCACCTGAACCTTGATTTGTACGAACCAGTCATGGGTGCCAATCTCGCTGACATGACTGGCAATGGCGTCCATCATCCAAAAGCACTCCGCTTCCTCTGCCAAGTACTTTGTGCCATCAGTTAGCAAATGGCGTCGGCTAATGCGGTAGTACTTCTCCGTTCCAGTGAAGTGCGTGAGCATGGCAGGGTCAAATGTCTTACGCATTGCTCACCTCCAGCTTTGCCAACTCAGCTTGGCTGTCTGCCAACAAGTCAATGCGTAAGTTTGGTTGGATGTTGCAATACAAATGATTGATTGCGTAGTTGATTACTTTTGCGCGGTCATAGTCTGTGCCTGCGTTGTCATACTTGTCGGCGTACACCTCCAAGTCATACATTGCTCGCTGAAGAGAGTTGATTGCTGATTGCAGACGCTCTTTTGCTTCTGTGCGCACTAGCTGCTCTTGCAATGCTTGGATCTCTGGATTAGTTTTCATCTGTAGTCCTTACTTGTTTGTGTGACTTAAGTTTGTTTTCAGACACACAGATGGACAACCGATATTTGGTAACCCGACATCTTGGACGGGTACTGGTTAAAAACTACCAGGGCAAAAGGCTAAGTACTTCACCTAAAAAATCCGCAGCTCTAGAAATTAGGTCTGCAGACCCCATTCGGGCAGCAGATACAAACCGCACTACTTTGCAAAATTTCACTGCTCAAGCGCAAAACTCGACGTGTTTAAAAGCCCTACAGCACATCGATTTGCAAGCCCGAATACTTTGAGTGCTGAGAGCCCAGATCAGCGCTTGTAGGGCTTGCTATGCAATCTGCGCGAGTTATCCACAGAGCGCGTGAGTTATCCAAGAAAAATCACGAAAAACATAGCTTTTAGTAGATTTCAAAGTTTGAGCGTTGAAATCATTGAAGAAAAAAACCGCTCAAAAGTTATCCACAGTCAGTTCATATCGCCCTGCTCCAACCCCAGAAACCCGCCACTTTGGACGGACTCAGGTTGTCCAGATAAATATATGAAAACACAATGCAATTAACGCAAACACATGATTTAGGAGAAACGAAATGGCACAAGCAAAAACACTCACAGCAACTGATATTGAACAGTTGCTCAACTACATCAATACACGCAAGTACGCAGCGCGTAACCGTTCAATGATGCTGCTCACGCACTGGGCAGGTTTGCGCATTGGAGAAGTTGCTTGCTTACGCTGGAGCGATGTAACAAACAGCGACGGGCAAGTGAAAGATGAGATCCGTTTGCTGCCCGACATGACTAAAGGCCGTCATGCACGTACGGTGTTCGTTAGCGCAAAGCTCAAAGCAGAGTTACAAGCCTACGCAGACCAGACAAAGTGCGTTGAACGCAGCTACCCATTTTTTGCAAGCCAAAAAAGCGTTAAAGCAGGATTTAGCGCAAACAGCTTGTCTCAAACGTTTGCCCTGCTATACGATGGCGCTGGGCTTGAAGGCGCTAGCAGCCACAGCGGTCGAAGAACATTCCTCACAAACCTTGCTAACAAGGGCACAGCGATTCACTTGCTCAAAACACTTGCTGGGCACCGCAGCATCCAAACCACCGCTATGTACCTGTACAGCAGCCCAGCTCAGTTGAAGGCGGTGGTTGAGTTGGCTTAATTCATAACCAACTGCTGCAAAACGACAAACCCTACCTCAGAAATGAGAGATTGCTGTTAGCCTACGAACGCATCTGAGTAAAAGTTCGCGTCGGGCAGCCCCAGCTGGGCACACACATCACGTAGGGCGGTGACCATCGGCATGCTCCCGCAAGCGTACACATCCCAATCACTGAGATCTTTAAAGTCGGCGCGTACCGCTTCATGAACAAAGCCCACGCGTCCACGCCACGTACTGACATCTACCGCATCGCTCAACACGGGATGTACCACCCAACCAGGGAACTGTTGCGCCCAACGTGCCAACACATCGGCGGCATAAATGCCTTCTTGTGTGCGCGCGCCCCAATACAGATGCACGGTGCGTGGCAGCTTTTGGCGCACGATGTGGTCCACGATGGACTTGATCGGCGCAAAGCCTGTGCCCCCGGCCACCATCAACATGGGGCGCTCGCTGTCGTCGCGCAGCCAAAAGTCGCCGTGGGGCAACTCCAGCTTCAGGGTGTCCCCCACCTTCAGGTTGGTCAGCATGGTAGAAAAAATGCGTGAAACCATCATCGCGCTTGGCGGCGAGATTCGCTTTCAAAGTCGCGTGGACGACATAGAGCTGAGCAGCAACGAGCAAGGGCAACATCAAGTGCAAGCCGTCGTGTTGCAAAACGGCGAGCGCATTGCCACCGACCATTCGATTTTAGCGGTGGGCCACAGCGCCCGCGACACCTTCCAGATGCTGCACGCACGCGGCGTGCACATGGAGGCCAAGCCCTTCTCTGTGGGGGTGCGCATTGAACATCCGCAAAGCGTGATCGATCGCGCACGTTGGGGCCAGCATGCAGGCCATCCGCTCTTGGGTGCTGCCGATTACAAACTGGTGCACCACGCCCAAAACGGCCGTGCGGTTTACAGCTTTTGCATGTGCCCCGGCGGCACGGTGGTGGCCGCCACCAGCGAAGCAGGCC
>CALKUJ010000342.1 GCA_937996825.1 uncultured Polynucleobacter sp.
TTGGTTGCTCAAAAACGATCTGCTCTTGGTTCATCCATTGGCTGATGGTTGGATTGCCCTGAACGTGATGGACATCACGCTCATGGGGATCGAATGGGTTTCGAAGCCAAACTACGACACCGTCATTGCTGCTTGGCATGGCTCACCTCGAAATGCATAAAACCCCTCGACACGCCAACCATGACGGTCAAGCGCCCACAAGTCCTGAAACACCACACCCACACCTTGCGCGCAATGCAGCACGCCTCCGCCATCGATGTCTAGCCAGACACCGACATGCACCGGATATCTGGACTGACGCATCAGCACCGCATCCCCATGCTTGGGGGCGGACACGCGCTGCCAGCGTTTTCGCTCGGGGTGTTCGTTGAATGTCTTGAGCACCACACGCAGATCCAGTGCATCCACAGGGATGAGCGGAAGCACTCGTTCGAAGTGAATTCTCTGCACCCATAAAAAAAGGCCCCAGCAGTCAAATGACTCGGGGCCTCGTGCGCCTGCTATCCATGGGCGACCTATGTATCGGTGCGCCCAGTAGCCGTCTGTTGGTTTCATGACTTACCCATCACCGGGCAAGTCCCGGAAACTCTGTCGAGGTGTACAACCGACCTGGAAACGCTTTGTTCCCAATATCGACCATTCGCGCTCTTGCGGTCACTCGCATCACATCCGCCTCCACCTCGGTCAGTACCAGCGTGATGGGAGGGTCCATCTGCGGCCCCTCCACATCGTTTGACAAGTACGGGCGATAGGTCACTTCGATGGAAGCTTCTGACTCCGACGCAGCATCAAGGTGTTTGACGATTTCGCGTGAAACGTTGTCCAAGGTCAGCACGACCTCAGGAACAGGTGCGATGTCCACAGGCGGCAAATCCAAATCGAACCCCATGGCCACAAACCTCACCGTTTCACTTGAGTTCAACGGTGCTGAGGCTTCGAGGCGAGCAAAGAGGTCTTGTTGGTCTCGCACCACCCGGATAGCTGTTGTCACACCCGACTCATTTTTAAAGTCAGGGTGGCGCAGCTCCAAGGTGTGCAGGATCACCACATCAGAAGGTGCGCTCGCATATGCCTCGCGCAACGCCTCTGAAAGCGTGACATCAGGCATGCGTCACCCGAACTGGAAATGGTTTTACAACCCGATCGAGAGGCGCAACGACGCTCATGTCACCGTTACTTTCCACGAAATCGAGACAAATGACTTCGACTGCATCAACTCCGTCACGTCGAATCGATTCCCCCTCGATGCGCGTCAGAATCAAACCTTGGGTCTGGTAATAGATCGCAGCCGCCAAGACAGCCAGGTTGTGGCTGAATGAGTTATCACAGGCAGCACCCCAATAGTCATCCTCTAGGAATAGACATGCTCCTTTGCATAACTGAGCGACTGGGCAGCGAGGACATTCGCTTCTCGTACTGAAGTGATAGGCCGTATTGAGGCTTATTTCTTCAAACTGTTCAACATGGCCAATTTTGTGATTTGTCGAAGCACTCATGTTTTGACAAGTCATCACATTGCCCTTCATATCTACGGCAATCGAATCATCTCTGTCCATTCCACACTTCTGACCAAGAGCGTCTAGAGGTCGTGACTGCGCCTGCGATCTCATGAATTCATCGACTTTGTCACGCATCGTCCCGACTGCCATGCCAGATCCAGTCACCAGCTCCCAAAACACCTGGTGCATAAAGCGCTTGTGATCACTGCCATGGAGAGAAAGAGATAAGCCACTCTGGTCGTAAGGAAGCATCACCTCTTCCGTGGCGAGGACGATGGCTTGCACAGGCAAATCTAACTTTTCGGAAAAGTACAACCGAACTGCCTTGAGCGACTGATTGTTACGGTGAAGCACCGTGTTGAAACTCATTCGATCAATCGACATACGACGGGATACCCACCGTTTGATCTGAGCCAAGTTTTCGGGTTCATTCAATGGATCAGGACCACGGTAACTCTGTGCAGGCCCGTCATGCGACAAACCAATCCCCACGTCCAACTCTTCAACCCAAGCAAGTTTTTCATCATCAAAGAGTGAACCGTTGGTAACGATCGATAGCTGTGCATTCGGATATTTAGCTTTGACGGCCTTGCCCAAAGGCTTGAGTAGCTTCCAGTAGACAAAAGGCTCTCCGCCCCAAAACTCAATCTTTACGCCCTCTCCTCGTCCATCATCACCGCCCGCGAACCAGCTCTGCAGTTGATTCATAAATGGCGCAACATCTTCGGGGTGACCATCAATGTCATGGGGTTGATGCGCTTGGGAGCAATACTGGCAAGCGTAGTTGCACTTGAGCCCGAGCTGAAGTTTCAAGTGCCGGATATCTTTTGACTTGCCTGCTGGGTTACGCGGATGGTGCAAATGCCAAAACGCACCCCACTGCATATCTGACTGTCGAGGAAATGCTTGAGGCAGCGGCAATGGCTCACCGTTATCTGCCCAAACCAAGCTGGAATCTTCAGGGTCGTAGAGCGCCTGTTTTACAAACCCGTTCTGGCCGTTCAAGGTCAAATTAAATTTCATGGTGCAACTTCCTCAAATGCAATGGGGTAAGCCTCACGACACACTTTGGCCAGATCGGCACCAGCTAATGTCTTAAGGTTAAAAATGTGACGGCCAGATGCTTTGCCATCCGTATTGATCACCAGCACGGTCATCACTAGATTCGTTTCATCAACCTGTGCTACTTCGACTTCGTAGCCATGGCGAACCGTAAGATCGAGACTCATTGGTCGGACTCCATAGATTTATCTTGGGTGCGAGTACGGATTTGTGCAGCAGACCAAGTTCGATCCCCGCCTTGATCGTCACGGTGCGTAAAGCGCACATTTGTGACGATGGCGACCTTGTCGCTTTCGGGATCAAACATCGGGAATGTGGAATGCTCTAAATAGCCCGGGAAAATGAACAACGCCCCTTGTCGGGGCGTTTGTGCAAAGAGCTTGTTTTCATGTCGAAGCATCCAATTGGCCTGCACGGGTCTGGGATCATGAAAACACAAAGCACCAGGCAATCCCACCGCATCGCTGCCTTCACTTGATCCGAGATGCACACGTGGGTAGTAGGTCGCCACCAATTGGTTCCCCACATGACGGTGTGGAATAGCCCACTTGCCCAAACCACGCTGGCGGTTCACGAATGTGTTGTACGTAGTAGCCAGCTCTGATGGATCAAGAGATGGATATGCTTTCTGTATGTAAACAGCAACCCTTTGCTCGATGGCGGTCAACAATCGCAGCAATGCCCGACTAGGTTGCTCCGACATCATGGAAACCGTATCAGCTCGATGTGCCAACTTGGCAGTCGATTGCGTGTGTCGCTCATAAAAGCGTTCAGCCTCCTGTGCCAAAGTCTCACGGACATCGTCAAGCTCAACAAGCTGATCAATCAAGATATGACTAGGCCACAGGCTCATCATTCGACACGTATCAATTGAAGTCATCGCGTCAAATCTCCATCAATAATCATCTGGACGGGGTGTTTGCAACCGTAAAACCTGTTTGGGCGATAGATTCGAGTCTGATGATCAAACTCAATCCAAGGCCAAACACTGAAGTGCACACTACAGCGGCTACCTAGCCATGAATGTCGATTGATGAGGGTGTGCTTGTACTTTGAACAGTTCATCCATAAACACTTGCCTTGGATAAAGCTCAGGTCATCCATATCCTCAATTGACAGAACGATCCCCTGCGACACAGCCAAGCAGATGTCCAATCTCAACTCTTCAAAAATTGAAGTGTCTCGATGAGGATGAACCAGTGGCGCATTCAGAGGATTAGGAGGGACCAACACAGTGAGTCGCCCAGATCCAACCGTCAACGAAAACTGATCAAGCAAGGCCTCAAATCCGGGCAACCTTGCAACCTCTGAACGATGAACAAACGCCAAGTTATCTGCACCACTAAACCGAGCAGGCTCCGCTTCAAGATACGGATCTATAGGCGCTACTGCCTGACCAGTTCTGGCGAGGGAGAGATTTCTGAATACACCAGGACTGGCATCACTGACTTCAGACTCCCAAACCAATGACTTGAACTCTTTGAAGGCAACGGCGAACTCGTGCGACAAATTCGAGGGAACCAGCACATGAGGCACATCCCTGATCGCAACAATGTTCTCAAGCTCCGGGTCGATCACTTCAGCGATTGCCAGCTCGAAATCCGTTTCTTGCCGCAAATAAGCAGCCACGGTCATGTTGCTTGGAATGCTGTCTGCATGAACTTCCCACATCAAACCACCTCCACTGATGCGCTGGTTTTGTGACTGAAATACTTAAAGCCGACTTTGACCAAACCAACATCCCCAGAGTTGAGGCCTAGAGCTACCCAATTGAAATTCGCAACGCCATTCACGATTGGCACTTTGGTCTTTGGCAAGAACCCCGCCTCACACTCAAGGTAAAAAACGCCACTTCGCGTTTCAATTGCTGGCATGTCGTTGGTCTCGTACGCAGGCTGAATCAGTCGCGCAACACAAGGGAGCGACTCACCAGCCGAACAAGAACCGCCCACCTCCAACTCAATCGAAGGAAGGACTGCGTTGTACAGAGACACCCTAGAGCGCACCTCTACAAATTCAGAAAACCCCTCTGGAGGCATGCTTTGCGGTGAATAGACCAAAACAGCAACCTCTTCAATCGAACTTTCTTCGAATGGCACGAAGAACAATACGACACGAGGATGAAGGGGGCGACCAAGCAAGAAAGGGTTTTTGTGCAAATTTGTCTGTGGAAATACAGAGTGCAAATGCCCTAAGTCTTCCCAGCCAAATCGCGACTCAAGCGCCCAATTGGTATGAATGCCCCAATGCTTACCAAGATCAATGTGCGACTTGATGGCGGCTGGATCAAAAACAAATGGGCGAGATCCATACTCTTTTTCATGTGACTCAGGATTGATGCGCCACGGCGTGACCGTGATTGTTTGCGCCTGCACATCTCGCTCAACGCGGTAACTTACGGGGAACGCGCCAAATGTTTCAACAGGCGAAGGAATGTTGAACAAGCGGCCACCTATGGTGTCTGAATTACTCATGACCGCTCTCCTCAACAATCCGTACTGCAATTGCAATTACAGTTGCAGTTGCAATTCGTACGGCAGTTAAAAGCCGTCGTCCCGCAATTGCAGTTGGAATATCCCCCGCAGTTGCAATTGCAATTGCATGCTCGATACCAACGGCGGTACTCAGCACCGCCAATCTCATCTTGCGCAAGGTAATAGCCGTCGTAGTTCAATACGACAGACGGAACAGCGTAGTTGCCATAACTCGTACCACCTACCCCGTCGTACTGACCACTATTCGCACAGTAGTTAAAACCCAAACCCCAAGTCCACCAGTTCGCATTAGGTGGAACCCAATTGGCATTGCTCGCGCAATTCCCATTCGGCAGATATCCATTGCAGTTACTGGCCCGGTCGTCGTAGTACTGACTTGATCGCCCCATCTCACCGAGGTCTTGTCCATCCCCCATCTTGTAGCCAGTGTTACGAGCGTCGTCACCTGTCACACTGCTTTTGAAGAGGGCCCCATTGGTCATCGTGATGGACCCGGTCATGGTTCCACCTGCTTTGTCCAACTTACCAGTAATCTCCGTCTGCAAGGCATCATCTAGCCCCGCCTTGGGGATACGTGTAATTGCCATGATTTCTCCTAGTTAGATGTAACGCACCACGATCCGCGCGCTGGCGGCGGGTGCTGACGTGAATCGCAACGTTGTGCCTGAGTTCACCAAGAGGTATGCATCCAGTGAGTCCTGCACCACGTAGTTGACCGTGACGATCAACTTGTGAACGCTGGACGCCGCAGTACTCAGCGTGAAATCTGTTGCAGATCCATTGCCTGTGAATACTTGAGGAGCGACGTTCGATCCACCTGCCGCAGCGGCATAGCCCTGCGCTTGATTCATGTAGCTCTGAGATTGCGTCGCAGAGTTAGCAGAAGCTGTTGCCGAGGATGCAGACTGACTCGCACTGGTCGCAGAAGCACTCGCTGATGCAGTTGCCGCCGCAGACTGTTGCGTTGCAGTTGCTGCGTTTGCAGCAATGGATTGCGCGTAATACTTGGCCGAATACTCCG
>CALKUJ010000343.1 GCA_937996825.1 uncultured Polynucleobacter sp.
GATGAGTTGCGTATGCAGGTTGAGCGTAGCTTGCAACCAATGCGTGACAAAGTGGTTGACTTGCAATTGCGTGAGCAAGCTGCCCGTTTGAACTTTGAGCAATTCGCTACTTTATTGGCTGATGCTGAGGCTGATCTCACTGCGTTAGAGGCAAGCTTTAGCGCCGACCTTAAGGTAGGTGCATTACAAACCGAAGTTAATCGTCTCAATACCGAAATCCAGTCTTTGGGTCCGGTCAATATGGCTGCATTAGATGAATTAGCAAGTTCACGTGAGCGCAAGCAATTCTTGGATGCTCAGTCAGCTGACTTGAATGAAGCGATCAACACCTTGACGGACGCCATCTCAAAGATTGACTCTGAAACTCGTGAATTGCTACAAGGTACTTTCGATCAGGTCAACGAGCATTTCGCAAAACTATTCCCAGACTTGTTTGGTGGTGGTAACGCTAAATTAGTGATGACTGGTGAAGAGATTTTGGATTCTGGTGTTCAAGTGATGGCTCAACCACCTGGTAAGAAGAATTCAACCATTCATTTGTTATCAGGCGGCGAAAAAGCTTTGACAGCGATTGCCTTGGTTTTCTCATTATTCCAATTAAACCCAGCACCATTCTGCTTGCTTGACGAGGTGGATGCTCCTTTGGATGATGCGAATACAGGTCGCTATGCTGACATGGTTTCAAGAATGTCTAAAAACACTCAATTCGTCTTTATTTCACACAATAAGATCACCATGGAAATTGCTAGCCAATTGATCGGTGTCACCATGCAAGAGCAGGGTGTTTCTAGAATTGTTGCTGTTGACTTAGAGGCTGCGGCAACCATGGTGGAGGCTGCTTAATGATTTGGTTTACTGAACTTGCTGCATCCTTAGGGTTGTCAGATCTTCAGTTATCCCTTGGACTTGTTGGATTCAGTCTACTGGTTCTAGTCATGATTTATAACGCCATGCGCATACGCAAGCTTGATAAGGACGAATCTTTGGATGACTCCATTGATTTATCTGAACCAAGCTTTTCATCAGCGGATGGAGTTCCCGTTAAATCTGAGCCAAGCCTTGGCGGTGTGGTGCATGCAACGGCTCATGCCGAGCCCGTATTAGGAAAAATTGATCCCTTGATTGATTGTGTTGCCACATTGCGCTTGCCAGAAGCCATCACTGGCCAAGAAATTTTGAGTCATTTAAGTGATTGGCCTAAAAATACGCAATTCATCTGGCTCCATGAAGGCCTGAGCACGGATGCTGTGTGGCAGACCATCACACCCGAGCAAAGTTTCACTGAACTACAGTTGGCCATTCAATTAGCCAATCGATCAGGTCCAATTGGCATGGTTGATTTGTCAGATTTTGTATCTAAAGCTCAGTTGCTATCAAATGAATTAGATGCAGAGTTAGATTTAGCCCCACATAACGAGATCATTGAATCGGCCAAAAGCTTAGATGACTTTGCGGCAAGATGTGATATTCAATTAGGTATCACCGTGGTTCCCAAAGATGGTTTATGGAATTTAATGACCATTCAGAACGTTGCCAATAAAGCAGGCTTTTTATTATCACGTGATGGTCGTGAATATCAGCGCGTTGTTGCAGATATGGTCATTTACAAGTTAATCGCAGACCAGGCGAATTTCTTGCGTGATGATTTGAGTCAATCAAATGTTCAATATGTGACATTGCTTTTGAATTTACCTCACGTTTCTTATGAAATGACACCGTTTCAATTGATGCTTGATGATGCCAAATTATTGGCTGAGGCTCTCAATGGTCACTTGGTAGATGATGCTGGTAGACCGCTGGTAGATGAAGCCATCCATGCTATCAAAGGACAGCTTGAAGAAATTTATCAAGCGATGACAGTCCAAGGTATTCCTGCAGGTTCTGCTGCTGCAAGTAGACTTTTCTCATAGGTCCTTATGTCTGATTCGGCTCGTTATGCCTGGCTGAAAGACGAGTTGGCAATGCTGGATCATGCCTACTACGTCCTAGATGACCCAAAACTCCCAGATGTTGAGTACGACAAGCTCTACAGAGAGCTATTGGCGATTGAGCACGATCATCCTGATTGGGTCACGTTAGATTCACCATCGCAAAGAGTGAGTGGGCAGGCCAGCGATCTTTTTTCTGAAGTCAAACATGTGGTTCCCATGCTCTCGCTGAACAATGCTTTAGAAGATAAAGAGGCTGAGGCTTTTGATAAGCGTTGTCGTGAAGGTTTGAATTTAAGCGCTGTTGAGTATGCTGCTGAACTTAAATTTGACGGTTTAGCTATCTCATTGCGTTATGAAAATGGTCTTCTGATACAGGCTGCGACTCGTGGTGATGGTTACAGTGGTGAAGATGTGACTGCGAATATCAGAACAATCAAGGCGATACCTCTAAAGCTTAAAGGCACCTCACATCCCCAGATTTTGGATGTGCGTGGTGAAGTTTTCATGAGTCATAAAGACTTTGAAAGTTTGAATCAGGCTGCAATCAATAAATCTGAAAAAACTTTTGCCAACCCCAGAAACGCAGCAGCTGGCAGCTTGCGACAATTAGACCCAAGAATCACCGCACAACGCACCTTGTCTTTTTATGCCTACGGCATTGGTCAATGTGAGCCATCAAGTTTTATACCTAATACCCATGCTGCATTATTAGATCTCTATGCATCATGGGGTTTGCCTGTTTGTGAACATCGTGCAGTGGTTCAATCGATAGATGGTTTGATGGGTTTTTATCAATCGATTGGTGCTTTGCGTGATCAATTGCCCTATGACATTGACGGAGTTGTATATAAAGTCAACTCAAGAGAGCTACAAGAGGACTTGGGGTTTGTCTCAAGAGCCCCAAGATTTGCTGTGGCTCATAAATATCCTGCACAAGAAGCGCTGACGACTGTTTTGGGCATTGATGTTCAAGTGGGCAGAACTGGGGCCATCACTCCAGTGGCTAGGTTATCACCGGTGGTGGTTGGTGGTGTGACTGTTACTAATGCTACTTTGCATAATGAAGATGAAGTTCGTCGCAAAGATGTTCATATTGGCGATACTGTTGTCGTTCGCCGTGCAGGCGATGTGATTCCTGAGGTCGTATCAGCCATTAAAGAAAAGCGCCCATCGTCTGCAATTGCTTTTGTGATGCCCACATCTTGTCCGATTTGTGGCTCACACATTGAGAGGCCAGAAGAGGAGGCTGTGGCAAGGTGCAGTGGAGGATTATTCTGCCCAGCACAGCGCAAACAAGCGCTTTTGCATTTTGCTCAACGCAGGGCCATGGATATTGATGGATTGGGTGAAAAGATTGTTGATCAATTAGTCGATTTATCCATTGTCAGAACCCCAGCAGATTTGTATCGCTTAGGGTTGATGGCCTTGGCAAATCTAGATCGCATGGGTGAGAAGTCAGCTGAGAACTTACTGCAATCCATTGAGAAATCAAGAAAAAATACTTTGGCCAGATTTATCTTTGCTTTAGGGATTCGTCACGTTGGTGAGAGCACGGCTAAAGATCTAGCAAAACATTTTGGCCAGATTGATAAGCTCATGATGGCCAATGAAGAAGAATTACTTCAAGTCAATGATGTGGGGCCTGTGGTGGCTAAATCATTGCTCAGCTTCTTCAGTGAAGCTCATAACAGAGAGGTTGTCGAGCAATTATTGGCATCAGGCATTGAGCTCGAAGTAGAAACTTCCGCAATCAATCCTGATTTAGTTGGTAAGACATTTGTATTGACTGGTACTTTGCCGACCATGTCACGCGATGAAGCAAAAGCACTCCTTGAAAAGGCTGGTGCCAAGGTAGCTGGTGATCTTGACCTTGCTGTTCGCCGCGTTGTATTGG
>CALKUJ010000344.1 GCA_937996825.1 uncultured Polynucleobacter sp.
ATCTGCTGGCAAATAAGGTGCAAATAATTGACGGATGAATAACCAAGCCAAAAACGCCATTGAGAATGGCTTTACCAACCAATTAATGAACAAAGTAACGCCAATACCACGCACGTGATTTTTGACTTGATGCATTGCTTTGAAATCAACCTTGAGCAACATCGGGATGATCATCACCCAAATCAAGAAGCCCACCGGTATGTTGACTTTTGCTATCTCGAGACTGCCAATGGCCTGAAAAGTATCAGGCATTAATTGGCCCGCGCCAATGCCAACCAAGATGCACAAGAAAACCCAAACTGTTAAGTAACGCTCAAATAAACCCATGATGTTTCTTTCTCTTTTTTGTGCTTCTTTACTTAACGTCTGCAAGTTTCTTAAGTTCCGCCTGAATACTCATGGCATCTAATTTTTCAAGTGGCATTGAAGCCAAAAGATCCATGCGCTTTCTTAAACCAATCATGACCTCTTTGAATGCCTGTCTCTTGTCATCGTCAGAACCCTGTACTTGGGATGGATCAGGGTAACCCCAATGCGCAGTGGCGGGCTTGCCTGGCCAAAATGGACACACTTCACCAGCTGCGTTGTCACAAACAGTGATGATGAAATCCATTTGAGGAGCATCTTCTTTGCCATACACATCCCAGCTCTTTGAGGATAATTTTTCTTCTGGGTAACCCATCTCTTTAGCAAGCTCTGCTGCAAAAGGATTGACTTTGGTACCAGGGGTTGAACCTGCGGAGTAACCCACAAAACGACCACTGGGATGCGTTGAAGCAATCGCCTCACCTAGAACAGAACGTGCTGAGTTGTGTGTGCACAAAAAGAGGATGTTGTATTTTTTCATTGTCTTACTCTCTTCAAGAAATATTGATCATTGATTAAAAATTGCAGGCAAGCTTATGAGCAACTTTTTGTTGATTTTTTAATTGAGCCAATTGAAATACTGGCTGTGGTCGACGGAACACAACAAGCACTGGCTTCAGCACTACTTGCAGGCGCTTCATTAAAAACAGGTATTGAATCCAAGGTGTGAAAAGTTTCCCAAGGAATGCCCGAAGGGTCATTCACCCAGTATTTATCTGACTTGGCGTAACAGCAAGCAGTACCCTCTTCCTCAACCAAGTCTGCTTGTAAAGTATCTAGACGAGTCTTCATGTCAGACAGCTCTGCAGCATCTTCCACTTGGATACCCAAATGATTGAGTCCTTCCGCAGCGCCTCTTGCTGAAATAGCAAAGTTGATTTTTGGATCCTCTAATTGCCATTTAGCGTAATCAGTCTTTTCAATGGTGGGTTCAGCGGCAAACATCTTTGAATAAAAAGAAATGCTTTCTTTTAAGTTTCTTACTCCCACATGGATATGCATGCGTTTCATTTTTTCTCTCCAGCAATGGTTTTACTTTTTTCTTTGCTCACACATGGTTGGCCACCACAGCAATTGAATAAGAGGAAGTCCATAAGACCAGTCACTTGCTCTGCATGTGGGCGGTAGATCAAGTTTCTACTCTGACGCTCGACCAAAATGAGATTGGCTTGATAGAGTTCCTTGAGATGAAAAGACAAGGTCGCTGCAGGTATTCCCAAGCTTTCTTTGATTTCTGATGGAGTGACACCCTCTGCACCCTTTTGCACAATCAGGCGAAAGATATTGAGCCTTGACTCTTGGCCAAGGGCTAAAAAGGATTGAACTGCGTCTATATTTTTCATATTTCCATGATAATGGAAATATATGACAGATTCATGACAGTTCAGTGTTACCCCAGCTCATCAATTAAGGCGTTTGAGTGAACCTTTTATGACTTGCCTTATTTGTCTTGAAATTGACACCTTAGTCAATGAAACTTCCGACAAATAAGGGAGTTAACTATGTATACCTATGAAGATGCAGTCAAACAATTACAAGAAACCGGTTCTATCAGTTTAATGAACTTCAAAGAGTTGCCCTATGAAGATCTTGAGGAGCTCTTGGAAGAAATCAAGAAATGGTGCGTCTATGCCAACGGCAATAAAGACAAACTAGAAAAGAAATCCAAGAAAAAAGATAAAAAGAAGAAAAAGAAGTAATTCAGCTCTTCGCTGAAAAGCCCAGAGATTTCCTTAAACAGGAATGGTCTGGGCTATTTTTTTGGCCTGCTCTTGAGCTTGGTGAGCATCTTGCGCCTCGACCATCACTCTGAGCAAAGGCTCCGTGCCTGATGGGCGTATCAAGACTCTGCCACTGCCATTGAGGTTTTTCTCAGCTTGTTTGATCGCTTCTTGGATCTTGGCATCAGACTTCCAGTCATAACCTTGCTTGTATTTCACATTGATCAAGGTTTGCGGGAACAAAGTCACCTTCTCTAAAAGCTGTGCCAAAGTTTTTTGATGTTGTCTCATCGCAGATAACACTTGGAGTGCTGCAACGATGCCATCACCAGTGGTGTGTTTGTCTAAACAAATGAGATGCCCAGAACCTTCACCACCTAATTGCCAATTATTTTCTTTGAGCTTCTCCAGCACATAGCGGTCACCCACTTTGGCGCGCTCAAATTGAATGCCTTCAGCCTGAATGGCTTTTTCAACGGCCAGATTCGTCATCAAAGTTCCAACCACGCCTTTGACAGATTCACCAGCATCTTTTCTGGCTTTAGCAATCAAGTAAAGAAGTTCATCGCCATTGAACAATCTGCCATGTGCGTCTACCAGTTGTAGACGATCAGCATCACCATCTAAAGCAATACCAAGATCAGCTTTTTCTTCTTTGACTTTTTCAATCAATGCTTTGGGAGCTGTGGCACCAACACCATCGTTGATGTTCTTACCGTTAGGATGGATACCAATCGAAACAACTTCAGCACCTAATTCATGGAAGACATGCGGAGCAATGTGATAAGCCGCACCGTGAGCACAGTCCACCACCAACTTAAGTCCATGAAGACTCAAGTGATTAGGGAAGGTGCTTTTGCAAAATTCAATGTAACGGCCCGTTGCATCATCCAAACGCTTCGCTTTACCCAAGTGAGCCGAATCAACACAGTTCATCGGCTCATTCAGAGCAGCTTCGATTTGTAATTCAACAGCATCATCTAATTTGTCACCATTGGCAGAAAAGAATTTAATGCCGTTATCGTGGTACGGGTTATGAGATGCAGAAATCACCACGCCTGCAGACAATCTGAGTGCTCTCGTTAAATATGCAATCGCAGGGGTTGGCATAGGACCACATAACATCACATCAACACCTGCTGCTGAGAAACCCGCCTCCAGTGCAGCTTCTAATAAATATCCAGAAACACGCGTGTCTTTACCAATCAGTACCGTTGGCTTTGCGTGCGTCTTTGCACTCTTAGCCAAGACCTGG
>CALKUJ010000345.1 GCA_937996825.1 uncultured Polynucleobacter sp.
AGTTCAGACGTGTGCTCTTCCGATCTGCTATAACTTTACCAATTCAGCTGAAACCAGAAATGCTGAAAACATCATGATTGTTAGGTCCGAGTACGCTGCTAGACGTTATTTAGATAATTGGAATAATCACTGGGAACACGCTATCAAAGTGATAGAGCTGCCTCCACCTCGTCAAAGACGCTAACTTATCCTGGTTGTCCTATGAAAATGCGTAAAAAAGCAGATTTACCTAGCAAGATTTGTGTGACTTGTGGACGTCCTTTTGCTTGGCGAAAAAAATGGGAAAAAGTTTGGGCAGAGGTGAAGTACTGCTCAGATCGCTGTCGAGCAGGAAAGTAATTAGCCTCATACAATCTTTGCTATGAAAAAAGCCAAGATGGATCCCGCTGATATATCACGCATCGTTGAGATGGCTTGGGAGGATCGCACCCCATTTGATGCCATCTTACAAAGTTATGGCATCAATGAAGCTGCAGTGATTGATTTAATGCGCCAAACCATGAAGCCCAGTTCATTTAGGATGTGGCGTAAGAGGGTGACTGGGAGGGTTACCAAGCATGCAGCATTGAGATCACAGGATGTACAGCGAGCGTACTGCCCAACTCAATACAAGCCCAAATAAAGCTCGTTGAGCTTAGTTGGGCTCTGTTATAAAACCAATCTTGGTAAGACCGGAGCGTTTGGCAGTGGCTAACACTTGCGCAACCGATTCATAGCGAACATTTTTATCTGCTCTTAATTGCACCTCAGGTTGAGGATTCATTTTCGCGGCCGTTTGAGCGTAAATAGACAGAGTATCTAAATCAATCGGCGATGTATTCCAGAAGATTTGACCTTTGGCAGAGATGCTTAAATTGATTGATTCAGGTTTGACGTCATTGCGTTGACTACTCGCTTGTGGAAGCTCAACTTTCACTGCGTGTTGCATCACTGGAATGGTGATCATGAACACAATCAATAGCACCAACATGACATCCACCAAAGGAGTCATGTTGATTTCAGCCATCGGCTGGCTATCGTCGTCACCAATAGGCTCGTTACCGAATGCCATGATTAATCCTGATTAGCAGAGCGAGCAGTGTTTGAGTTACCAACACGTGCGCCAGTGATAAAGAAAGCATACAAATCATTGCCGAAACGATTGAGTTCAGCAATTAATACTTTGTTTGTGCGACTGATTGCGTTGTAGGCTAATACGGCTGGAATCGCCACTGCTAAACCTAAAGCAGTCATGATCAAGGCTTCACCAATTGGACCTGCGACCTGATCAATCGTGGCAGTGCCTGAGGTGCCAATGCCCACCAAGGCATGGTAGATGCCCCACACCGTTCCAAATAAGCCGATGAAGGGTGCTGTGGCGCCTGTTGAAGCTAAGAATGTCAAACCTTGTTGTAGACCCCCAACTGATTTATCAATACTGATCTTCAAGCAACGTGTGAGCCAGTCAGAGGCATTGATGGTTTGATTCAGTTCGCTGCGTGTACCTGATTGTTGATTGTGATGTTGCATGGCCTCTTGAGCGCTGTTAGCAAGATCAGCATAAGGATTCTGGTCAGCCGTCATTTGGCTAAGAGCCACATCAAAGGACGGCGCGTGCCAGAAACATTCCACCTCTTTGGCCATGTTTTTAACTTTATAAAGCCCCAAGACCTTGGTCAAAATGATGACCCAAGAAACAATCGACATCACCAATAAAATGATGGCAACAGTTCTGGTGACGGCATCGCCTTGTGCCCACATATTGGCTAGGCCAAAAGTTTGATTCATTCAATTACTCCAAACGGAAAATATAAGGTTGTATAGCTGTTACTTTAATCGCTTTGCCTGACTCTATAAAGGGTTTGCATCTAACGCGCATACCAGCATCAAGCGCTGCTTGATCTAAACGATGGATGCCACTGCTTTGTGCAAGAGCAACTTTTTCAACCGCACCAGATTCATTGATGAATAAACGCACCATGGTTTTACCTTCTTCGCCCATGCGTCTGGATAAATTAGGATAAAAAGGCTCTGGCACACTGCATTGGGCTTGGCTGATCGAGATTGTCTTAGGATCACCCGTGCTGCTACCACCTAAACTTGATGCAGGTAAAGATGACTCTTGAGTCGGTGCTGTGAAGCTGCCAGTGGTCGTAGTGATGGGAGTGGGGGTGGGTTCAGATTTCTTTTTTTCAACCGGTTTGACTGGGTTTGGTCTGGCAACTGTTGATTTTTCTTTCTGAGGATTGGTGTCCAATAAATTGGCAACAACTGTGTCGCCCATATTGGAAGCGGATTTTGTGCGATCCATGCCAGACTGAAATCCAATGATCAGCAGTAGATGCATCACCACAACGAAAGCAGCAATCTTATTTGCAAGGATCCAAGTTCTTAACTTCTGCAACATGATCTATGAAGTGAGCATCAAGAAATAAAGACAGTCGATGTTTGAACGCTGTGTTGTTCAAATGCTGCGGGTATTAATTGTTTAGCATGAGCTAGTAATGCTTCAGCATCCAAGGTGGAATACAAGTGAATGATTCTTGGGGGTGCTGATTGCAGTAAGTGGTGTTCTTCTAATTTACGGCAGAGTTGTTTAACAACCGCCTCACTCGTATCAATGATCTCAACATCAGGACCGATGATTTTTTTAATCAATGGTGCTAAAAAAGGGTAGTGGGTGCAACCCAACACCAAGGTATCAATTTCAGCCGCTTGCATCGGTGCCAAGTGCTCGCGCAACAAGGCCTCAGTATCTGGGGTATTCAAATTACCTGATTCAATCAATGGGACCAGACCCAAGCCAGCTTGAGTGATCAGTTCGCAATCGTGATTAAGGCCTTCTAACAATGCTTTGAATTTGTCACTTTTTAAAGTGTTTTGAGTCGCGAGAACACCAATCTTGTGATTTTGACTTTTATGAACCGCTGGCTTAACGCCTGGCTCAATGCCAATGATGGGTATCGCAGGCATTTCATGTCTGATATGGGCAATGGCTTCTGCCGTTGCAGTGTTACAAGCGATGATCAAGGCTTGGCAACCCTCACGCACTAACCAGTGGCACAGGTCCAAGCTTCTAGATGCAACCCATTCGCTTGATTTTTCACCGTAGGGGGCATTGGCTGAATCAGCCAAATAAACATAATGATGCGAGGGAGCTTGGCGCAGGGCTTCATTCAGGACGGTGAGACCACCGATACCTGAATCGAAAACCCCGATCGTTGCCAATTGTTCGCTAACCTAGATCAGCTGTATCAAGCCTGAGCGACTGGAATTTTTCCAATCTTGGCTTGCCACTCTTTAGGACCTGTGTTGTGTACAGAAGTACCGGTTGAATCAACCGCCACTGTCACAGGCATGTCTTGAATCGTGAACTCATAAATGGCTTCCATGCCTAAATCAGCAAAGCCAACCACTTTGGATTCTTTGATGGCTTTTGATACCAAGTAAGCAGCGCCACCCACAGCCATTAAATAAGCAGACTTGTGTTTCTTGATGGCTTCGATTGCGACAGGGCCGCGTTCTGCTTTACCTACCATGGAGATCAGGCCAGTTTGGGCGAGCATCATTTCGGTGAATTTGTCCATGCGCGTCGCTGTTGTTGGACCTGCAGGACCAACTACTTCATTGCGCACGGGGTCCACTGGACCAACGTAATAGATCACACGATTTTTAAAATCAACCGGTAGTTTTTCACCTTTGGCTAGCATGTCAGCAATGCGCTTGTGAGCAGCATCGCGGCCAGTCAACATCTTGCCATTCAGTAACAAGGTTTGACCAGGTTTCCAGCTAGCCACTTCCTCTGGTGTGAGGGTGTCTAGATTCACGCGAGTTGATTTTTCAGTGTTCGGTGTCCAAGCAACATCTGGCCATTCTGAAATTGATGGAGGTGTTAATACAGCTGGACCATCACCATGCAAATGGAAATGAACGTGGCGAGTTGCTGCGCAGTTTGGAATCATGGCAACAGGTAAAGAGGCGGCGTGAGTTGGGTAATCCATGATCTTCACGTCAAGTACTGTTGTTAGACCACCTAAGCCCTGTGCGCCAATGCCAAGTGCATTTACTTTCTCCATGATCTCTAAGCGCAACTCTTCAATGCGAGTTTTTGGTCCGCGGGCAATGAGCTCATGAATATCTACTGGAGCCATGAGAGATTCTTTGGCAAGTAACATGGCTTTTTCTGGTGTGCCACCAATACCAATACCCAAGATGCCAGGAGGGCACCA
>CALKUJ010000346.1 GCA_937996825.1 uncultured Polynucleobacter sp.
CTGATGATATGGAAATTACACCTGATGGCAAGACTTTGTGGGTTACGTTACGTTTTTCTAAAAAGGTAGGCGTGATCGATATCCCTTCTATGAAACTAACGACGGTGATTCCAGTGGGCAAATCACCTCATGGTGTGTTCTTTTATCCCAGGGCTTCTTGGGACTAATATTCGCCATGAAGTACAAACAACTTACCCACTTAATAGCCGCGTTCATACTCGGCTGTTTTGTATTTGGTGCGACTGCCCAAGCTACAGCTTGCAATAAAACGGTTTACCTGACATTTGATACGGGCAATATGGCAGTTGCTGAAAAGGTAGCGGGAATTCTGAAGCGACAAAATGTGAAGGCCACATTCTTTTTGGCGAATGAGAAAACTTTCCGCGGTGATTTTTCTTTAGATGATTCTTGGAAGGCTTATTGGCAAGAGCGCGTTAAAGAGGGGCACCATTTTGGTAGTCATACCTATGACCATACTTATTTTGTCAAAGACGGACCAAAAGGCGAGGTATTCGAGAAGCCTCAGTTTGGGCCTAAGGCAGGCATGACGGTCCTCTATAACGAGGCGGCTATGTGTAAAGAAATACGCCGCGTGGATCAGCGTTTTCAGGAGCTCACCGATCATCCGATTCAAAAGATATGGCGCGCACCTGGCGGCAAAACTTCGCCTACCTTGATTCGCATGGGCAATATGTGTGGATATGAGCATATAGGCTGGGATCCCGCTGGATTTCTGGGTGACGAGCTGAACTCTGAAAAGCATCCCAACAGCGCTCTTCTGGATAAGGCTAGCCGTAACATCAAGGATGGCGATATCACCATGGCTCATTTGGGGATTTGGTCCAGAAAAGATCCTTGGGCGCCTGCAGTATTGGAGCAACTCATCATTAATCTCAAGGGTCGCGGCTTTTGTTTTGGCCTTCTGCCCAAAAACACTCCAAATCAGTCAAAATAAAGTATGGATTTCAATGCCATCACTTCCTTTATTTCGGGCGCTTATGCCAGCGTTCAGGAGTTTCTGTTCTCTGAGTTAATAGCCCCCATTCTTTACCAATTTGGCTTGATGGCTTGGGCTGAAGATGTCTTTGATGGAATCGATTGGTTCTTGTTTGGCTGCATACAAATTTTCTTGATCATTGTTGTGCTCAGGACATGGGAACGTTTGGCGCCAGCAGAGCCGCAAGAGCAATTTTCCAAAGCCACTAAGGCTGATGTGATCTATACCTTATTTCATCGTCTCGGTATTTTTCATGGCCTAGTGTTTATTGCTTTGTCTGGTTTCTTTTTCGAAATCGATTCCGTCCTGCACGACTTCCGTTTTGAACGTCTTAATGTCGAGTCCTGGTGGCCCGGCGTGACCTCAATTCCAGTAGTGAGCTTCTTTGTTTATTTGGTGCTCTTAGATTTTGTCGAGTACCTTTATCATCGCGCTTCACATGTATTTAATTGGTGGTGGCAACTGCATGCATTGCACCATAGTCAAACAGTGATGACAGCTTGGTCTGATGATC
>CALKUJ010000347.1 GCA_937996825.1 uncultured Polynucleobacter sp.
GACCAATACTGATACTGCTGATGCCATTGCCACTGCAATACAGGTCAAAGAATTAGCCAGAGCCGGCTCAGAAATTGTTCGTATCACGGTCGACACTCCAGCTGCTGCGGCAGCCGTTCCTGCGATTCGTGAGCAACTCGACAAAATGGATGTGTATGTCCCATTGGTGGGCGACTTCCATTACAACGGCCATACTCTTTTAAAAGATTACCCTGATTGTGCGCAGGCTTTATCAAAGTACCGAATCAATCCTGGCAATGTAGGTCAAGGTGCCAAGCGCGATGTGCAGTTCTCGCAAATGATCGAGATGGCTTGCCAGTACAAAAAGCCAATTCGCATTGGTGTGAACTGGGGAAGCCTTGATCAAGACTTGCTGGCAAAACTGATGGATCAAAATGCTGCGAGTTCAGCTCCTAAAGAGTTGAATCAGGTGATGGCTGAGGCCTTGATTCAATCTGCTTTGCAATCTGCTCAAAGAGCAGAGGAAATAGGTTTGTCAGGCAATCAGATCACTTTGTCTTGCAAGGTGAGTAATGTTCAAGATTTGATTGCTGTCTACAGAGATCTTGCTGTACGTTGTGATTATCCATTGCATTTGGGTTTGACTGAGGCAGGTATTGGCAGCAAAGGCATCGTTGCTTCGACCGCCGCGCTTGCTGTGCTGTTGCAAGAAGGTATTGGCGATACGATTCGCATTTCATTGACGCCTGAACCAGGCGCTCCTCGAGAGAATGAAGTGATCGTGGCTCAAGAGATTTTGCAAACCATGGGCTTGCGTCACTTCACGCCAATGGTCATCGCTTGTCCAGGTTGTGGACGGACAACCAGTACTTATTTCCAAGAGTTGGCTTCACGTATTCAGTCCTATCTTCGTCATCAAATGCCTATCTGGAAAAAGAATCACCCCGGTGTTGAAGCCATGAACGTTGCCGTGATGGGTTGCATTGTGAATGGTCCAGGTGAGAGCAAGCATGCCAATATTGGTATTTCATTGCCAGGTACTGGAGAGTCTCCAGCAGCTCCTGTGTTTGTTGACGGTGTCAAAGTCAAAACCTTGCGTGGCGACAAAATCGCCGAAGAGTTTCAATTGATTGTTGATGAATATGTCAAAAATACATATCAGAACAAAGTGAGTGGGTAAGAATATGAGTCAAGAAAAACAAGCAAGCCAGAATAAGCAAAATAAAATCACTGGTGTGCGCGGCATGAATGACATGCTTCCAGCAGAGGCACCACTCTGGGCTCACTTAGAGCAGTCTATCCAGAGTTTGGTGAGAGCCTATGGTTACCAGCAAATTCGTACCCCGATCGTTGAGCAAACAGCGCTTTTTAAACGCGGCATCGGCGAAGTCACAGATATTGTTGAAAAAGAGATGTACTCCTTTGAAGATGGTCTGAATGGTGAGCAGTTAACCTTGAGGCCTGAAGGAACAGCGGCCGCTGTTCGAGCGGTGATTGAGCACAACATGCTTTATGAAGGTCCTAAGCGTCTTTGGTACACAGGTCCAATGTTCAGACATGAGCGTCCACAGCGCGGTCGTTATAGACAGTTCCACCAATTAGGCATTGAAGCTCTTGGTTTTGCTGGCCCAGACATTGATGCTGAAATCATTTTGATGTGTCAGCGTTTGTGGGATGACTTAGGTTTGTCAGGTATCAAGTTGGAGCTGAATTCGCTGGGCCAAGCCAATGAGCGCGCGGCGCATCGGGAGGCTTTGATTGAGCATTTTAAAAAGCATGAATCTGAGCTTGATGAAGATTCAAAGCGACGCTTGGGTTCAAACCCTTTGCGCATTCTTGATAGCAAGAATCCTGCGATGAAAGCCATCGTTGAATCTGCTCCACAAATCCTGAACTATTTAGGAGAGGAATCTCTCAAGCACTTCGAGGGTGTGCAAAAGTTACTGAAAGCCAATAATTTGCCTTTCACGATCAATCCTCGTTTGGTGAGGGGTTTGGATTATTACAACTTGACTGTTTTTGAGTGGGTCACAACAGAGTTAGGCTCGCAAGGCACGGTTGCCGGCGGCGGTCGTTATGATCCTTTGATTGCCCAGATGGGTGGAAAAGCTGCCCCAGCGTGCGGTTGGGCCATGGGCATGGAGCGCGTGATTGAGCTAATGAAAGAGCAAGGCTTGACCAGTGATTTAGAAGCAGGGTGCGATATTTATATGCTTCATCAAGCTGGTGAAACACTTGAGCCCGCTTTCATCATGGCAGAGCGTCTGCGCAGTGCTGGTCTAGAGGTCATCTTGCATTGCTCCCCAGATGGTGAGGCTGCTAGCTTTAAATCACAGATGAAAAAAGCAGATGCCAGCGGAGCTGCATATGCGATTATTATTGGGCCTGATGAGTTGGCTGCCAATCAAGTTCAGTTAAAAGATTTGCGCCGTGATGGACAGCAAATCACAGTCTCAATGGAAAATTTGGTTGATGAGGTCATTAATCAATTAGTCAGTACTTCAGAATAAGAGAGAACTATGCATTTCAATCTAGAAGAACAAGAAAAATTAGCCGAGCTCAAAGCTTGGTGGAAGCAATATGGCAAGTGGTTGATTGCAATCCTTATCCTAATTTTGCTCTCATATACTTCTTTCACTGCTTGGAATTGGTGGCAGAACAGATCTTCTCTTGCAGCTAGCAAGCTATATGACACTTTGTTGATGTCTGCTCAAAAGCAAGATATTCCCGGAGTTCTAAGAGCTACCAAAGATTTGCAAGATCAATATTCATCAACCAGCTATGCAGGTATGGCTGGATTGGTGGCTGCTCAAGTCGCAAACAGTTCAGGAGATATGGGAGCCGCGGAGCAGCAATTGCGTTGGACCATGTCCAAGGCTTCGTCAGATGCCCACCGCGATCTTGCCAGAGCTCGTTTGGTTTCTTTATTGATTGATAAGTCTGATTTTGCTGATGCTGAAAAAGTAGCCAGCGCTTCAGTTTCAAAAGCTTTTGAGCCATTGTTGCTTGAGAGACGTGGTGATGTTCAGTTAGCCCAACAAAAAACGGCTGAAGCCCGTCAGTTTTATCAACAAGCTTGGGATAAGTTGGCTAAGAACCCTGATGCTGCTGATGAATCAAAACGTTTATTGAAAGTTAAATTAGATGCTGTTGGAGGTCGTTAATGACTAAATCTTTATCTAAACTTGCTTGGGCTTTTTTAGCCATCAGCCTTTTGGCTTCATGCTCCAGCGTCAAAAAGCGTGAGCCTGCCGCATTGACCAAAGTCGACGAAAAGATTTCAGTCACTTCTGTTTGGTCAAGCAGTGTTGGTAAATCGGACACTTTTGTGATGAGACCAGTTTTGGCTGGTGATTATCTATATACCTCAGCCGGTAATGGTTTGATTTCAAAAATTGAAGTTTTGACAGGTAAAGCCGTCTGGCAAGTCAAAGCTCCTTCAGATATTTCATCAGGACCTGGTAGTGATGGCAATGTTGTGGTCGTTGGTTCAACCAAGGGTCTTGTTTATGCCTACGATTCAACTGGTCAGAAGCTTTGGGAAGAAAAGGTTGGCGGGGAAGTATTAACTGAGCCACTCGTATTGGGTGGTCTTGCAGTGATTCGAACGATTGATAATCGCTTCATTGGTTTAGATGCAAAAACAGGTAAGCGTCGTTGGTCTTATGTTCGTCCTCAAACAGCCTTGGCGCTCAGAAATAGTTTTCCGATGGTGCCAATTGCCTCTGATGCTTTCGTGACAGGTTTTTCAGGCGGCAAAATTGGTGTGCTTGGTTTATCTTCAGGAAGTGTTTTGTGGGAAGCATCATTGTCTTACCCTAAAGGTTTCTCAGAAATTGAGCGCATGACGGATGTCTCTGCTAGGCCAACAGTATTAGGTCGACGCTTGTGTGCAGTTGCCTTCCAGGGAAGAATTGCCTGCGGTGATATGGCCAGTGGTACTTTGACTTGGGCAAAAGATTTTTCAAGTCATACAGGCACCGCTCAATCGCAAGAATTAGTATTCGCAGCTGATGAAAAATCTCATGTTGTTGCATACAGAGCAGCGGATGGTGTTGAGGTTTGGCGCAATGAGACGATGACGTGGCGTGATGTTGGTGAGCCATTGGCAGTTGGTCGTGTGCTCGTGATGGGAGATAAGCAAGGTTATCTCCATTTCTTGGAGCAAACCAGTGGTCAAGCCATCGCCAGAGTCCGCGTTGATAGCAGTGGAGTCAGTGCGGCACCAATTGTTGCAAATGGATTGTTGATCATTCAAACGCGAGGCGGCACTCTATCTGCCTATCGCCCTAATTAAATCAGAACTGCTTGAGCGGGGCTTGGATGAAAAAATTCAAGCCTAGCTTGATCAGACGCTTAAAGAATCTATGAAACCAGTTATTGCCATTGTTGGCAGACCAAACGTTGGTAAATCAACACTATTCAATCGCCTGACGCGTTCGCGTGATGCCTTGGTAGCTGATTTTTCTGGCTTAACGCGTGATCGTCACTATGGCAATGGCCGTGTTGGTGAGCGCGAGTTCATTTGTATCGATACGGGTGGTTTTGAACCTGTTGCTAAAACAGGCATCTTGGCTGAGATGGCCAAACAAACCAAGCAAGCAGTGGTTGAAGCTGATGTGGTGATTTTCTTGGTGGATGCCCGTTTGGGTATGGCGCCTCAAGATCGTGTCATCGCAGACTTTTTACGTAAGACTGGTCGCCCAGTGATTTTGGCGGTCAACAAAGCTGAAGGCATGGCACATGCCACAGTCACAGCTGATTTCTATGAATTAGGTTTGGGCGAGCCTGTGGCGATTTCATCTGCGCACGGTGATGGTGTTCGCTACATGATTGATGATGCTTTGGATTCATTGGGTTTGCCTGATGAGCCTGAAGAAGATGATCGCACTGATAAGCCAATGAGAATTGCCGTGGTTGGTCGACCAAACGTTGGTAAATCAACATTCATCAACACCTTGATTGGTGAAGAACGTGTGATTGCTTTTGACATGCCCGGTACAACCCGAGATGCGATTGACGTGCCATTTACACGCAACGGCAAACCGTATGTGATGATTGATACAGCAGGTTTGCGCAAGCGTGGCAAAGTATTTGAGGCCATCGAAAAATTCTCGGTAGTGAAAACCTTGCAAGCGATTGCTGATGCGAATGTGGTCATTTTGATGCTGGATGCCCAGCAAGACATCTCTGAGCAAGACGCTCACATTGCAGGATTTATTGTCGATGCTGGTCGTGCATTGGTCTTGGCAGTGAATAAGTGGGATGGCATGGATGATTACCAAAAGGAACGTGCCAGAACAGATATCGCCAGAAAACTTCGTTTCTTAGACTTTGCCAACGTTCATCCAATCTCAGCTATCAAAGGCTTTGGCATCAAAGAATTGTTCAAGGACGTGGATGCAGCTTATGCAGCGGCCATGTCTAAGTTACCAACTCCAAAGTTGACCCGTATTTTGGAAGAAGCGGTTGAGTTCCAGCAACCGAAGCGCGTTGGTATGTCTCGACCCAAGATGCGCTATGCGCACCAAGGTGGATCAAATCCGCCGATTGTTGTGATTCACGGTAATGCTTTGAGCGGTGTGACTGATAGTTATCGTCGCTACCTAGAGGGTCGCTTCAGAGAGGCCTTCAAGTTACGCGGGACCCCATTAAGGCTTGAATTTAGAACAGGTCAAAACCCTTTTGTTGACTCGGATAAAGGCAAGAAAAAGAAGTGAAAAACACTTTTTACAGAGCTTAGTTAAACTTAGGGCTAATTCACTGATAACAACGATTAATTGAGACTAGTTTTCTAGAGTAAGACTCCAAACAACCAATAAGAAAGAAGGAGCAGGCATGAACAATAACAAAGGCCAACTTTTACAAGATCCATTTTTAAATGCTTTGCGCAAAGAGCATATTCCCGTATCCATTTACTTGGTGAATGGCATTAAGTTACAGGGAAATGTTGAATCATTTGACCAATATGTGATTCTTTTGCGTAACACTGTGACTCAAATGGTTTACAAACATGCCATTTCAACAGTGGTTCCTGCTAGAGCCGTGGAGTTCCGTGCGGATGAGGGATCCTCAGACGCTTAACTTCTTATGGAAGCAGTTAAAGCAGCCCTTATTGGGATAGATCCAGGCGGTAAACCTGACTTTGCAGATAGTATGGCGGAGTTAGGGCTTCTTGCGTCCAGTGCTGGATCACACCCTGTGATGACCATGATTGCCAAGCGAGCAAAACCAGACCCTGCTCTATACATGGGGTCAGGTAAGGCCACCGAGTTAAGAGAACAAATGCAGGCCAATGAAGCTGAGTTGGCAATATTCAATCATGCTCTCTCACCAGTTCAGCAACGTAATTTAGAGCGTCATTTGCAGTGCCATGTGATTGATCGAACTGGTTTGATATTGGATATTTTTGCTCAAAGAGCTAAGAGTCATGTGGGTAAGACCCAGGTCCAATTGGCCAACGTTCGTTACCAGGTATCAAGATTGGTCAAAGCCTGGAGTCACTTGGAGCGTCAAAAGGGCGGTATCGGTATGCGCGGTGGTCCCGGTGAGACGCAAATGGAATTAGACCGAAGAATGCTTGAGAACAAAGCAAAGCGCTTGCAAGCTGAATTAGAGAAGTTACAAAAGCAACAAGCCACTCAGCGTCGCTCAAGAGAAAAGGGCGGTGTTTTTTCTGTGTCTTTGGTCGGTTATACCAATGCTGGTAAATCAACCTTGTTCAATGCTTTGACCAAAGCAGGAACCTATGCGGCTGATCAATTGTTTGCAACATTGGATACAACCTCAAGAAGAGTTTATTTGCCTGAGATTGGTAATGCTGTGATTTCCGATACGGTTGGATTTATTC
Source organism: uncultured Polynucleobacter sp. (assembly GCA_937996825.1). GTDB lineage: Bacteria > Pseudomonadota > Gammaproteobacteria > Burkholderiales > Burkholderiaceae > Polynucleobacter. The sequence continues at coordinate 6,812 of CALKUJ010000347.1, forward strand.
GAGACCTTCCGCATCAGTTGGTTGAGGCTTTTAGAGCCACCTTGGATGAAACAGTCAGAGCAGACTTATTGCTGCATGTCGTTGATGCATCCAGTTTTGACCGCGAACAACAAATGATTGAAGTTGATAAGGTTTTGACTGAAATCGGGGCTAATGAAACCCCTCAGTTAGTTGTGGTTAATAAGATAGATGAAGTCCCTGCTCTAATGGAAAGAGGACCGGTTCTTCGTTATGACAGAAATGGCAAGGTTGCCGCAATCTACATATCTGCTAAAGAAGGTATTGGCCTAGATTTGCTGCGTCAAACATTGGCTGATTTAGCAAGGAACACTGATAGAATGAAGGTTCCTGTAGATGAGGTTCCTTCTGTTGCAGAATTAAGTTCACAGGCCCCAGTCAAACGCTGGGAATCGTTAGATGTTTTTCATACTCGTACAGGAATGTATTCTCCCTTCGATGCGTAAATTACTACAAATATTCTCTGTAAATGATCCCGGTTGGGGCAATAACCATCAATCTGGCCCTGGCCGTGATGACAAGGACGCGACGCCACCTCGTCAGGAGGAGAGACCTCGTCAACCTCAAAAACAGGATGGCCCGCCTGATTTGGATCAGCTGTGGACGGACTTCAATAATCGTTTGAATAATTTATTCAAAGGTAAAGGCAAAGGCGGCGGCAATAATGAGCCACCATCATCCAGAGGTACTGGCAGCGGCGATGGCATGAAGTCAGGCATCGGTGCTGGAGTAGTGGTTTTGGTTGCTGTGGTGGTTTGGGTATTTAGCGGCTTTTTCATGATTCAAGAAGGTCAAACTGGCGTTGTTTTGCAGTTTGGTAAATACAGTCATACCACTCGCCCAGGTATCAACTGGCGCATGCCTTGGCCTGTTCAGTCTCATGAAGTAGTGAACTTATCATCTATTCGTTCAGTCGAAGTGGGTAGAGCTAACTTAATCAAAGCATCCAACCTCAAAGATTCTTCAATGTTGACTGAAGATGAGAACATCATTGATGTGAAGTTTGCCGTTCAGTATCGTTTGAAAGATGCTTCTGAATACTTGTTCAATAACAAAGATCCAGATGCTGCAGTGGTTCAGTCTGCTGAAACTGCTGTGCGTGAGATTGTTGGTAAGAGCAAGATGGACAATGTCTTGTATGAGAATCGTGAAAAGCTTGCGATTGACTTGAATTCATCTATTCAGAAAATCTTGGATAGTTATAAAGCTGGTATTTTCATCACCAGTGTGACAGTTCAAAACGTCCAGCCACCAGAGCAAGTTCAAGCAGCATTTGATGATGCAGTGAAAGCTGGCCAGGACCGTGAACGTTTGAAAAATGAAGGTCAAGCTTATGCCAATGACATCATTCCTAAGGCTCGCGGTGCGGCCGATCGTTTGATGCAAGAAGCGGAAGGTTATAAGGCCAAAGTGACTGCCACAGCAGAAGGTGATGCCACACGTTTCAAGTTGATTCAGGTGGAATACGCCAGAGCCCCTCAGGTGACTCGTGAGCGTATGTACATTGATGCCATGCAGGAAATTTATAACAACGTGACCAAGGTCATGGTTGATCAGCGTTCAAGCAATGGTAGCTTGTTGTACTTGCCACTGGATAAATTAATTCAGCAAGTTGGTTCAGGCGCAGCGCCAGCTCCTTTGCAAACATCGAACACCATGGCAAATACACCCGCAGCTACCACAGCTCCTAATCCTAACTCACCAATTGTGAATCCTGCCGCAGCTCCTGCTGAGAGAAGAGACACATCTGGTTTGAGAAGTCGTGAACGATAGGAGACCGACAGAATGATGAACCGAATTTTCCCAATTGTTGCCGGCCTCTTTATTTTGATTGGCCTTTTATCGTCAACCATTTTTGTTGTTGACCAGCGTCAGTACGCAGCAGTGTTTGCCTTTGGTGAACTCAAGCGCGTGGTTGAAGAGCCTGGTTTGCAATTCAAATTGCCGCCACCGTTCCAGAGCGTTCAATTTTTTGAGCGCCGTATTTTGACCATTGATACTCCAGATGCTGAGCGTTTCATCACGGCTGAAAAGAAAAACCTATTGGTTGATTCTTTTGTGAAATGGCGCATTGTTGAACCACGTAAATTCTTTATCAGCTTCAGAGGTGATGAGCGTATGGCTCAAGACCGTTTGAATCAGTTGGTCAAATCAGCACTGAATGAGGAATTCACCAAGCGCACTGTGCGTGAGTTGATTTCTGAGCAGCGCGAACAAGTCATGCAAAACATCCGTAAAAAAGTTGCTGAAGAAGCAGCCGACATTGGTATTGAGATTGTGGATGTTCGTTTGAAGAGAATCGATTTGCTGGCAGAAATCAGTGAGTCAGTATTCCGTCGTATGGAAGCAGAGCGCAAGCGTGTAGCCAATGAGCTGCGTTCAACAGGTTCTGCTGAGTCTGAAAAGATCAGAGCTGATGCTGAGCGCCAACGCGACATCATTTTGTCCAAAGCTTATCGTGATGCCCAAAAAATCAAAGGTCAGGGCGATGCACGAGCCACTGCTTTGTATGGTGAAGCATTTAACCGTGACCCACAATTTGCTCAGTTTTACAGAAGTCTTGAGGCCTATCGCAGCAGCTTTAAAACCAAGCAGGACTTGATGGTCATGGACCCAAGCTCTGAGTTCTTAAAATTCATGAAGAGTAGCAGACCGCAATCTTCTAATTCGGGTGCGGTGGCCAAGTAATGAATCGCTGGTTACTCCCTGAAAATATTGCAGATATCTTGCCTTCAGAGGCTAGAAAGATTGAAGATTTACGTCGTATTCTTTTAGATCGTTTCCAGGCCTATGGCTATGAATTGGTCATGCCTCCTATGTTGGAGTATTTGGATTCATTATTGACTGGTTCTGGCCAAGATTTAAATCTAAAAACATTTAAATTGGTTGATCAGATTTCAGGTCGAACTCTGGGCTTACGTGCAGATATGACCCCTCAGGTTGCCAGAATCGATGCGCACCTATTGAATCGCCAAGGTGTTACACGCCTTTGCTATGCTGGATCAATCCTTCATACCCGAGCTGCTGCTGGATCAAGTTCTAGAGAACAGTTGCAATTGGGCGCTGAAATATATGGCCATGCTGGTTGGGAAGCGGATCTAGAGATCCAAGCTTTGCTAAATGACGTCCTCAATTTAAGTCAAGTTGGTTTAATCACCTTGGACATGTCTCATGCTGGTCTTTTGACGGCTATTTTGGGTGATTTCTCGCCAAAACCTGAATCACTCGATGCTCTTTACTCTGCTTTACAGACCAAAGATTTGCCAGGTTTGAATTCAGCTCTCCAAGATTGGCCGGCTGATGTTAAATCAGCTGTTTTGGCTTTGGCCAATCTGAGCGGCTCACCTGAAAAAGTCTTGGCCCAGGCCCGTCAAAACCTGCCTAAAACTGGGGCGGTAAAAGCGGCTTTGGATGAGTTAGAGCGTCTTTGTGCAGCGGTTGCAGCATTGCCAAATGCTCCCCAACTGAACTTAGACCTCTCAGACCTGAAAGGTTACCAGTATCACAGTGGGGTGATGTTTGCCGCCTACGTTGAAGGCTTGCCGGTTGCTATTGCCCGCGGTGGTCGTTATGACATGGTTGGTAAGGCTTTTGGTCGATCACGTCCAGCCACAGGTTTTTCATTAGATATCATGACATTAGCTCGTATTTCTAAGAAAGACTCTAGGAAAACTGCGATTCTAGCTCCTTGGTCAAATGACTCAACATTGAGTCAAGAGATCGCTCAATTGCGCTCGCAAGGCCAAGTTGTGATTCAGTTACTACCTGGTCACGAACAAGATGGTGATGAGTTTCATTGCGATCGAGAGCTAGTGAATCAAAAAGGTGCATGGGTCGTTAAGACAAGAGCGTAAAATGCTCGTTTGCACAATTTCTAATTAATTTTTTCTTGGTTCCTATGTCTGTACAGAAATCTAGCGGTAAATCCGGTCGTAACGTTGTTGTGATTGGCACCCAGTGGGGTGATGAGGGTAAAGGTAAGATTGTTGACTGGTTAACCGATCATGCTGAGGGTGTGGTTCGTTTTCAGGGTGGTCACAATGCTGGTCACACATTGATCATCAATGGTCAAAAGACAATTTTGCGTTTGATTCCATCTGGAATCATGCGTCCAGGCGTGACTTGCTACATTGGTAACGGTGTGGTTTTGTCCCCAGAGGCTCTATTCAAAGAAATTGGTGAGCTTGAGGCTGCTGGTGTTGATGTCCGTTCACGCCTTAAGATTTCTGAAGCAACTACCTTGATTTTGCCGTACCACGTGGCCATTGATCACGCCCGTGAAGCCAAGCGCGGTAATGCAAAGATCGGCACAACCGGTCGTGGTATTGGCCCAGCTTATGAAGATAAAGTGGCGCGCCGTGCCCTAAGAGTGCAAGACCTATTCTTCCCAGAGTCTTTTGCTGAAAAACTCAAAGAAAACCTCGAATATCACAATTTCGTATTAACTCAGTACTTCAAAGCACCCGCCTTGGACTTTGCTGAAGTCAGAGACAGCATGTTGAGCTATGCCGAACAGTTACGTCCATTGGTGGCCGATGTTTCAAGCGATTTGGATGCGGTCCAAAAAGCCGGTAAAAACTTGTTATTCGAAGGTGCGCAGGGCGCATTATTAGATATCGACCACGGTACTTATCCATTTGTGACATCTTCTAACTGTGTGGCAGGTAATGCGGCCGCTGGTTCTGGTGTTGGTCCAGGCAGTCTTCATTATGTGCTTGGCATCACCAAAGCTTATTGCACACGCGTGGGTTCAGGTCCTTTCCCAAGCGAGTTATACGATCATGCCAATCCGAAAGCTCAAGACCCAATTGGTCTTCGTTTGGCCGAGATTGGTAAAGAGTTTGGCTCTGTGACGGGTCGTCCACGCAGGACTGGTTGGTTGGATGCGGCAGCATTGAAGCGCTCGATTCAGATCAGTGGCGTGACAGGCCTTTGTATGACCAAACTGGACGTTTTAGATGGTCTAAAAGAATTGCGTCTTTGTGTTGGTTATAAGCTAGATGGTAAGACTTTGGATGTCTTGCCACGTGGCTCTGATGCAGTTGCTAGATGTGAGCCGATTTATGAGACTTTCCCGGGTTGGTCTGAGACCACCGTGGGTATTCAGAAGTGGGATGAGTTACCAAAAGCAGCTCAAACCTACCTTCGTAGGGTTGAAGAAGTGGCTTGCGTTCCTATCGCCATGGTTTCAACAGGTCCAGACCGCAATGAAACCATCTTGCTGCAACACCCATTTGAAGCTTGATCATTGATACATTCAGATAAAACGGCGCTTTAGGCGCCGTTTTTCTTTCCGGATAAAGGAATTTCTGCGGTAGTTTTGATAAATTATTATGAATTGACACATTCTTATAAGACAATGGGATATGACTAAAAAAAGTACTAAAGGCACATTGGCTCTATCCGAGTCAAAAGCAAAAAATCTCCCAGAAAAGCAAGGCACGGTGCAAGGTCACCGAGACGGATTTGGATTTGTCATTCCTGACGATGGCGGTGAAGATATCTTTTTAAATGAGCGCGAGATGTCGCGTGTGATGCATCACGATAAAGTGATTGTCAGAGTTTCTGGGGTGGATCGACGTGGTCGCCCGGAAGGTCAAATCAGCGAAGTGCTCATGCATGCCAATCAATTTGTGATTGGTCGTTTATTGAATGAAAACGGCGTTTTAATTTGTGCTCCTGAGGACAAAAGAATCGGTCACGATATTTTGATTCCACCCAAAGGTCAGGGTAACGCTAAATTAGGCCAAGTGGTTTCTGTTGAAATCATTGATTACCCAGACAGTTATCGCCAAGCAGTTGGTCGAGTGGTTGAAGTTCTGGGTGAGATTGATGACCCAGGCATGGAAATCGAAATCGCCGTGCGTAAGTATGGCGTGCCACATTTATTTTCTCCTGCTGCTAGCAAAGAAGCTGAGGCATTGCCTGATGAGATCAGAGATGAAGACCTAGAGGGACGCATTGATTTGCGCGATATTCCTCTGGTGACCATTGATGGGGAAGATGCTCGCGACTTTGACGATGCCGTTTACTGTGAACCAGTGACTTGGGGTAAAGAAAAAGCTTGGCGCTTGATTGTTGCTATTGCTGATGTATCTCACTACGTCAAGCCTGGTCACCCACTCGACACCGATGCTATCAGCCGCGCAACATCTGTTTACTTTCCGCGCAGAGTGATACCCATGCTGCCGGAAAAAATATCGAATGGTCTGTGTTCGCTAAAGCCTGAAGTTGACCGCTTGTGCATGGTTTGTGATGCGGTGATTGATGTACATGGTGAGGTGCAGGCTTATCAATTCTATCCAGCGGTGATGCATTCAGCACAGCGCTTCACTTACAACACCGTTTGGGAAATTCTAAGTAACTCAAATGGCCCTGAGGCTGCTCGATTCAAACACCTTAAAAAGAACCTGGATCGTCTATACAGTCTTTACAAGGTTTTACGTGCTGCTCGCGATAAACGTGGCGCGATTGATTTTGAGACAACTGAAACTCAAATCATCAGCAATGCTTTGGGCAAGATTGAGCGTATCGAGCCAAGAGTGCGTAATGAGGCTCATCGTGTGATTGAAGAATGTATGCTCGCAGCCAACGTTTGCGCAGCTGATTTCTTGGATAAAAATGGCCACGCGTCTTTATTCCGAGTTCATGCTGAGCCTTCAGTTGAAAAGTTATTGACGCTCAAGCAAGTATTGAGAACGGCCGGATTAAATTTGGGCGGCTCTGATAAGCCAAGACCAAAAGACTTTGCTAAGTTGATTGAAGAGATCAAACCGAGACCTGATGCGAGCATGCTCCAGTCAGTGGTCTTGAGGTCTATGCAACAAGCTGTGTATCAACCTGATAACTATGGTCACTTCGGTTTGGCGTATCCCGCTTACGCTCATTTCACAAGCCCAATTCGTCGTTATCCAGACTTGTTGGTTCATCGTGCTATCAAGGCCATCTTGGCGAAGAAGACGTATTCACCAAGCATACCGTCCGACGTGGTGTTGAACTTGGCCATGCCCAAGAGTGGTCCTGGTCGCGTGAATGCTGCGAATGCCAAGAAGTCTCACGAAGAAGGCAAATCAAAACCTGCAGCAAAAACAGCTCGAGGTTCTAAGGGTAAGCAAGAGGCATCAACGTCCATGGCAGCTTGGGCCCAATTGGGTGTTCATTGCTCCTCTAATGAGCGCCGTGCTGATGAAGCTTCCAGAGATGTTGAGGCCTGGTTGAAGTGTTATTACATGCGCGATCATCTTGGTCAGGAATACGCTGGCACGATCACTGGTGTTGCAACGTTTGGCTTATTTGTTCAACTGGAAAGCCTTTTTGTTGAAGGTATGATTCATATCAGTGAACTGGGTGGTGATTACTATCAATACGATGAAGCCAGACAAGAACTGCGTGGTGAACGCACAGGTATTCGTTACAGACTAACTGATCGAGTGCATGTTTTGGTCAGTCGAGTTGATTTGGATGCACGCAGAATCGAATTCAGCTTGGTTAAACCAAATGGTGATAGAAATGGTGTTGCTGGCATTGGCGCCAGTGACCGTTTCTCACAAGTTGATCAAGGTCGAGGCAGTAAATCAAATCGACATCCTGGCGCTAAGAAATCTTCATCAAGATCTCACTCAAGTTCAAGAGCTAATCCGAACTCAAGTGCTACTCAAGCAGGTGTGAGAGGGTCTCGTGGTGCCGCAGGAGATTCTTCTGGTGGTTTATCATCACCACCCGCTAAGTCAGCAGGCGCAGCTAAAAAGAAAACCGCTGCGGCCAAGGCTGGTAAAAAACCTAAAAAAGCAAGCAATGCCAAATCAAAAGGGCATGAGTTAAGTATTCGTAAAGGTCGTCGTTAATGTCTGATAGAGATTCAAAAAAAGACCAATCGCCAAGACAACAAGGTGGTGATGGTAAGCCAATGATTTTAGGTTTCCATGCCGTGATTGCAAGATTGCGTCAAGATCCTGAATCATTGAGAACGGTCTATATCGATCCAGCAAGACGCGATCGCAGAATGCAAGACTTCATTAAATCGGCAGAACCTATTTTAGGTAGACGTCTACATCAAGCAGACACGGAACGATTGAGAACTTTGGCTGGTAATGATCGTCACCAGGGAGTGGTGGCTTTTGCGGATACCATCTCTAAAGTTCAAACCTTGGATGAGTTATTGGATGCTTTGAGTGGGCCAGCACTTTTATTGATTTTGGATGGTGTGACCGATCCTCACAATCTTGGGGCATGCCTTCGAGTCGCCGATGGTGCAGGTGTTGATGCGGTGATTGTGCCTAAAGATCGCTCTGCACACTTGAATGCCACGGTGAGCAAAGTGGCCAGTGGTGCAGCTGAAACCATGCCTTTGATTGCTGTGACCAATTTAGCCAGAACCATGCGCGAGCTTCAAGAAGCTGGTGTTTGGCTAATTGGAACAGATGATCAGACTGAAAAAACACTGTACGACATGGACTTCACAGGCCCTGTAGCTTTAGTGATGGGTGCCGAAGGCGAAGGCATGCGAAGGCTGACAAGAGAAACTTGTGATGAGCTTGTCAAAATACCGATGATGGGTGGTGTGGAAAGCTTGAACGTCTCTGTTGCCAGCGGTGTTGCTTTGTATGAGGCCAGAAGACAGAGGATTGCTAAAGCAGGTTGACCCTCACAGAGTCACCTTCTAGGCCAGAACCTTCTCTAGCTTTTCAATATCAGCACAGAACAAACGGATGCCCTCAGAAAGTTTTTCTGTGGCCATGGCGTCTTGGTTCAACTGATAGCGGAAAGATGCTTCATCAGCCTTGATGACATTCAATTGAAGAGCTTTTGCAGCATCTTTAGCCCCCTGAACCGTTAATGCTGGAGTCAAAGTTGCAGTGTTAGCTTGTAATTCTGCGAGCAGCTCTGGGCTGATGGTCAATAAATCACAACCCGCTAAATGGGTGATTTGACCAATATTTCTAAAGCTCGCCCCCATGACCTCGGTTGGGATATTGAAGTTCTTGTAGTAGTTGTAGATGCTTTTCACAGAAACGACACCAGGATCATTGGCGCCACCATGAACCTCATCTTGCCACTGCGCACCTAAAGACTTTTTATGCCAATCTGTGATGCGCCCAACAAATGGTGAAATCAATTGTGCTTTTGCATCCGCACAAGCAACTGCCTGAATCAAGCTGAACAAGAGTGTCATATTGCAGGCGATGCCCTCAGCTTGAAGGGTCTTAGCTGCTTGAATACCTTCCCAAGTGCTCGCTATTTTGATCAGTACTCGTTTTTTAGAGATACCGTTGGCCTCATATGCGGCAATGATTTCTCGGGCCTTTTTAATCGTGCCTGCTGTATCAAACGATAAACGAGCATCTACTTCGGTGGAAACTCGCCCTGGAACAATTTTCAAAATCTCAAGACCAAAAGCCACAAGTAATGCATCAATCACCTGATCAACAGGTTTACCCACATTTTTAGCTTTGACATTCGCGATCAATGATTGATAGCTTGGCAATTGCGCAGCTTTTAGGATCAGTGATGGATTGGTCGTGGCGTCTTGCGGTAAAAAAGCTTGCATGCGCTCAAAGTCACCGGTATCGGCAACCACGGTCGTGTATTGTTTTAATTGTTCAAGTAATGTGCTCATGGCTTCATTTTAGAATGCTTCTCGAATAATGCTGTAAATTAACTCTATTAATCACCTAAACAGGTTTTCATGTATACCCAAGATCAACTCAAAGCAATGGTGGCTGAGGCTGCTAAGGATGAAGTCCTAAAAAATATGGCTCCAGGCGGTATTTTAGGAGTTGGTACGGGTTCTACTGCTAATTTATTCATTGACGCGATTGCGCCACATCGAGCTCATTTTGCAGGGGTTGTATCCAGCTCGCAAGCCAGCACTGAGCGTTTGCAGAAGCATGGTTTCAAAGTCTTAGATAGCAATTCTGTGCAAAGCTTACCGATGTATGTTGATGGTGCTGATGAAATCGATCCCCATGGGCACATGCTCAAAGGTGGCGGTGGTGCCTTGACCCGTGAAAAAATTGTGGCCCAATTGGCTCAATCATTCATTTGTATTTGTGATGGTAGCAAGCAAGTAGAAATGATGGGTAAGTTCCCATTGCCTGTGGAAATCATTCCTATGGCTCAAGCCCAAGTTGCTCGGGAATTAGAAAAACTGGGTGGGAACGTAACACTCAGAAAAGTCAAAGGCTCAGATTCGGTGTATGTGACTGATAATCAAGGATGGATTTTGGACGTTGCCGGACTATCTATCAAAGATCCTGTAGGTCTTGAGTCTCAAATCAATCAAATACCAGGTGTTGTTTGCAACGGGTTGTTTGCCAGAAGAAAAGCAAACGTTCTGCTGATTGGTGAGTCAGCGGGGGTACGCCGTCAGACGTATTGATGCCAAAGACTTGAGTAAAGCCTCAAGTAATGCCTCAATAAAAAAAGGACGCAAATGCGTCCTTTTTTGTCTGTAGAGCTTACAGAAAATGATTTATTTATTTTCTGGAACGTAACCCTGTACTGCATCAGCTCCATCACCATAGAAATACTTTTCTACTTGCTTTAAAAGATACTGACGTGCACGAGTGTCTGCCATATTAAGGCGGTTTTCATTGATCAACATGGTTTGCTGTTTCAACCATCCAGCCCAAGCTTCTTTAGAAACTTCTTGCCAGATTTTTTTACCCAAATCGCCAGGCAATGGAGCGAAATCTAAACCTTCAGCCTCTTTGTTTAATTTAATGCAATGAATCATGCGAGCCATCTTTTACCTCTTTAATCAATAAATTTTTTGTATCAAATGTTTTTAATCAAGACCATGGATTTGCGTTCCCAGTTGTAGAGTTCTTTGCGTTCTGCTGGGAGATCATCCACACTGGCTCTGACAAAGCCTCGCTTTAAGAACCAATGCTCTGTTCTGGTCGTTAAGACAAATAGTTTTTTCAGTCCTGCTGCTTTTGCTCTGGCCTCAATGCGTTTGAGCAATCGCTCGCCATCACCTGACTCTTGAGCTTGTGGGTCCACCGCTAGGCAGGAGAGTTCTCCCAAACCATTTGAGTAGGGGAATAGAGCGGCACAACCGAATAAAACGCGGTCATGCTCAATCACTGAGAAATGAGTGATGTCGCGTTCAATCGTGTCACGGCCACGTGCCACCAAAATGCCTTCGTCTTCCAGTGGTTCGATCAATTGCAAAATACCACCGACGTCGTCCAAATTGGCTTCGCGCAAATGTTCAATGTCGGAGGCTGCAATCATCGTGCTAATACCATCATGCGTGAACAACTCTTCAAGCAAGGCGCCGTCACGATCATGAGGCAATAAGTGCACACGGCTCACTCCAGATTTGATAGCACGAATAGCATTTTGTAAAAGCACCTTCAGATCTGCATCTGCCAAAGTTAAACCACTGATGTGATCTTCTAGCTGACGCAGTGAGAATTCTTTGATCAATTCACCTTCAAGATCAGTGATACCGTTGTACTCAGTCAAGAAGATCAATTTATCAGCTTTGACAGCCATTGCAGTCGCTGTGGCCACATCTTCGTAGGCAATATTGAAGGCTTGACCTGTTGGTGAGAATCCAAGAGGTGACATCAAGACAATTTTGTTGTTCGCCAAAGAGTGAGCGATTGATTCTGAGTCGACTTTGCGCACCAAGCCTGTGTGCATGAAATCAACCCCATCAACAATACCCACTGGTCTGGCAATGATGAAGTTGCCGGAAATCACAGAAATACGTGAGCCAGCCATCGGCGTATTAGGTAGTCCTTGGCTAAACGCAGCTTCAATATCAAGGCGAAGCTCCCCAGAAGCTTCTTTGGCACATTCTAGGGCTGCTGGATCGGTGATCCTGTAACCACTCATGGCACCTGTGCCATAACGACTGGTCACTTTTCTTAAATCAAGCTGTTCCTGCACCTGAGGGCGTGAACCATGGACCAATACAATCCTCATACCCATGGCATGAAGCATGGCCACATCCTGGATCAAGGCCTCTAAGCCACCTTTTTGAACCAATTCACCCGCAAACCCGATGACAAAGGTTTTGCCACGAAAACTATGGATGTAGGGAGCTACATCGCGTAGCCACGCAACGAAGGGAAAATTATTTTGTACTTGATTTGTAGGCATAGTGGAAAATTATAGGGTGCAACCAGAAAAAATAACCAAACTTTTAAAAATTGAGTTTCCCGAAAGCTTACCTGTCTCTGGGCAGAGGGAGAAAATCACTCATGCGCTAAAGCAGAACCAAGTCATCATTGTGTGCGGAGAAACTGGTTCTGGCAAGACCACGCAGCTTCCTAAGATCTGTCTTGCCATGGGGCGAGGGCGTGCCAATGGCACAGGTCAGTTAATTGGCCATACCCAGCCAAGAAGGATTGCAGCCACCTCAACAGCCAAAAGAATTGCTCAGGAGCTAGGCAGTCCCATCGGAGAGGATGTGGGCTACCAAGTGCGCTTTGCAGATAAAACGTCCGCAAGTGCCTCAGTCAAGCTGATGACCGACGGTATTTTGTTGGCCGAAACTCAGCGCGACCCACTTTTAAAGGCTTATGACACCATCATCATTGACGAGGCCCACGAACGCAGCCTGAACATTGATTTTCTCTTGGGTTATTTAAGACAGCTATTGCCCAAGCGCCCAGATTTGAAGGTGATTGTTACTTCAGCGACCATTGATGCTCAGCGTTTTGCCGAGCACTTTGGCTCTAAAGAGCATCCTGCCCCCGTGATCGAGGTCAGTGGTCGTCTTTATCCAGTGGAGCTTCGCTACAGACCTTTGCTAGAGCAGGGTAAAAAGGAAGCCAAGGATATTCCTGATGCTGTTTTGGATGCGATTAATGAGTTATGGCGTGATGGCCCCCAATCGGCCGGCGACATTCTGGTTTTCTTACCAGGTGAGCGCGAAATTCGAGATTGTGCGGAGGCTATTCGAAAAGATCATGTTCTGAACCAGCGTTATCGTCCAGATGTTCTGAGTTTGTTTGCTAGACAGTCAGTGGCTGAGCAGGAGAGAGTGTTCCAGGGTGAGGGTGGGCGTCGGATTGTCTTGGCCACCAACGTGGCTGAAACATCTTTGACTGTGCCGGGGATTCGCTTTGTGATTGATGCGGGCCTGGCCAGGGTCAAGCGCTACTCTTATCGTAACAAGGTGGAGCAACTCCAGGTTGAAGCGATTTCACAGGCAGCAGCCAACCAACGTGCAGGTCGTTGCGGTCGAGTCGCAGATGGTATTTGCGTTCGTTTGTATGACGAGGCCGATTTCAATGCCCGACCAAAATTCACTGATCCTGAAATTCTAAGAAGTTCTTTGGCTGCCGTGATTCTTCGGATGCGCGCCTTAAAACTTCCAAAAATACAAGAATTCCCATTTATTGAGGCGCCATTGGGTCGAGCGATTGCCGATGGTGTTCAGCTATTAGAAGAGTTGGGTGCCATGGAGTCTGATGGCCCAAGACAGGGCGCTCTGACACCGATCGGTAAGCAATTAGCAGCCTTACCGCTCGACCCAAGGGTGGGGCGGATGCTGTTAGCCGCGAGAGAGCATCAAGCTCTGAGGGAAGTTTTGATCATTGCTACTGCTATGGCCACACAAGATCCAAGAGATCGCCCCATGGAGTATGCCCAAGCAGCGGATACAGCTCACAAGATCTTTGCCGATGAAAGATCTGAGTTCTTATCATTCGTTAAATTGTGGGATTGGTATCAGCAGGCTCTGGTCAATAAGCAAAGTAATCGTCAATTAGAAAACCTGTGCAAGACTCATTTCATCTCCCCTAGAAGGATGCGAGAGTGGCGTGACATTCACGGACAACTTCATCGTTTATTACTTGAGCAGGGTTGGAAAGAAAATCAAACCCCTGCAACTTTTGAGCAGATCCATCTTTCTTTGTTGACTGGCTTACTGGGCAATATCGCTAAAAAAGCTGATGATGAAAAACACGGGCCCAGTATTTACGAAGGGGCTCGTGGAATTAAATTAACCATTTGGCCTGGATCGACGATTGGTAAAAAGGCTGGTGCTTGGATCTTGGCTTCAGAATTAGTTGAAACCAGTCGACTCTTTGCTAGAACCATTGCGAAGATCGAGCCACATTGGGTTGAAAAGGTGGCCAGTCATCGCATCGTTAGGTCCTGGAGTGATCCATTTTGGGATGCTCGCCAAGGTGAAGTCATGGCACATGAGAGAGGCACGTTGTATGGCTTACCGATCTACCATGGCAGAAAGATTCGATTTTCACCAAAAGATCCGCAAGAGGCTCGCCATATTTTTATTCAGAGAGCTTTAGTAGAAGCTGATTTGTTTGGTCAGACCGAAGCTGCTCAGGCGCAAAAGCAAGGTGGAGCAATTGGGGGCTTTTTTTGGCATAACTTAAGCCTGGTTAAGCAAATTGAAGCTCTAGAACATCGTTCTCGTCGCCAAGATGTTTTGATCGATGATCAACTGCTCTTCGCTTTCTATGATCAGCAGCTTCCTGCGTCAGTTTTTTGCAAAGCAAGTCTTGAAGCATGGCTTAAAGAAGATGCAAAAAATGTTGCATCTCTTAAATTGGATAAATCTGATTTGATGAGGCATGAGGCTGCCGGGGTGACTTTGGATCGTTACCCTAAAACAATCAAAATGGCTGGAACCGAATTGCAACTAAGTTATCACTTTGAGCCAGGTAGTCCCAAAGATGGTGTGACCATGGTGATTCCTTTGACTCTACTCAATCAAATTGATCAACGTCGATGTGAATGGTTGGTGCCTGGTCTAGCCACAGAGAAAACTCAGCTCTACCTCAAATCATTGCCGCAAAAGTTGCGTCGTTACTGTGTGCCTTTGCCTGATTACGCTAAAAAATTTGTTGAGCGCACATCAGAGAACAACACTTTTGGCGATGGCGATTTTTTAGATGCCTTGATTGCTGACATCCGTGAGCAAACGCAAGTACAAGTCCAGCGCGCAGATTTTCGACCTGAGAATCTACCTTTGCATTGTTTTATGAACTTCCGCTTGGTGGATGAGTACGGTCGACAGATTGATTTAGAGCGCAATCTGGGTAAATTGAGGGCAGAGCACTCTCAGGCAGCCAGAGAGGTTTTTCAAGAGGTGGCAGCTAGTGCAGTCAATCAGTTGGTAAGCCCTTCAAAGAGTGCTGATCGTGATTCCAAAACATCGGGAGTCTTGGGCGCCAGTGATTCAGCTGCCAAAACTGTTATCTCACAAACCGAAAATATCAAAGATTGGTCTTTTGGTGTTTTGCCAGAAATGCTGGAGATAAAACGAGGTAAACAGAATTTATACGGTTACCCAGCTTTGGTTGATCACCAAACGCATTGCGACATTGAGGTTTTTGATGACCCTGAGGTTGCAAGACAAGCTCACCTACAAGGTTTGCGCCGATTATTTGCCTTACCGATGCGAGAGACCATCAAAGCTTTGCATAAGCAATTACCTGGAGCCAGAGACTTAGGTTTGTTGTTCATGAATATAGGTAATGCTGAAGACTTGATCACCCAAGTGATAGATCTTGCTATTGAGAGATCATGTTTGATGGAGCCATTGCCAACAAATGCTGAAGAATTCAAGCAGCGTCTTGATTTGGGTAAGCCCAAGTTGGCTTTGATAGCTCAAGAAATTGGACGACATGCCCTGAGCGCATTGCAAGCTTATACGGACTTACAAAAGCGCATGGCTCAATTAAAGGCTTTATCAGGTAATGCTCATGCTGATGTCACCACGCAAATTCAGCAACTGGTTCATCCCAAGTTTGTGAAGCAAACCCCATATGAATACCTGGTTCACTTACCAAGGTATCTAAAAGCTGCCTCGATGCGAATCGACAAGATCAGGCTTAACCCGTCCAGAGATGCCCAGCTTCAACAAGAGTGGCAGTCACTTCATCAACCATGGATGAAGCTTCTTGCCGCACAAAAGTCATATGGCTCTTCTATTGACCCACGTTTGAATGATTTCAGGTGGCAATTAGAAGAGTTAAGAGTCGCTTTGTATGCGCAAGAGCTCAAAACTCCGACGCCAATGTCCTCAAAACGTCTGCAGAAAATTTTAGATAGTCTTAAAAAATAAGACTGAATTATTTTGAGGTTTTACTCATCTGTATACTTATAAAAAAAATAACTAATGAGGGGGATCTGTAATGCTTTATTTAGATACATTAAAGACAGTGAACGAACTAACAAATTCTGGAATGGATGAAAAACAGGCCAGAACAATCACCACTATGCTCAAAGATCTAATGGATTGTCAGTTTGTCCGCCTAGCAACGAAACAAGATTTAGAAAAAGTATCGCTTGAGTGTAAAGCTGAAATTTTTGAGGTTAAGACTGATATAAAGGCCTTGAAGTGGATGCTTGGTACCTTTGGTGTTATTGTGATGGTTGCCATCGTTCAACATGGTTTTGTTCATTGATTAAATCTGGTTAGATTTTGTGGCAAATCAATAAATCTATTGTGGTTTTAGTATTTTTGGCATTTTGGGTCTTAAAATCCATGCATGCAAAAATCATTCAACTTAAAACTCATTCTTCCTCATTGTTTGGCGCTTTTGCTGCTTGTTACAGGGGGCTCAGTTCAAGCAACTGAAACTGTGAAGCGCACAGCCATCGTTCTTAATTCAGGCGAGGCGAGTGTCAGCCTAATTGATATGGATAAAAGAGCTGTTTACAAAACCTTTGCGGTTGGTAAAGAGCCTCATCATTTGATGATCACACCTGATCAGAAGTCAGTATTGGTTGCCAATGCGGCTAGTGATGATGTTGTTTTTTTAGATCCTAAGACAGGAAGTATTCAATCCCGCTTACCTAACATCATCGACCCGTATCACATTGGTTACTCTCCTGATAAGAAGTGGTTTGTGGCGGCGGGTAACCGTTTGGACAGGGTTGATATTTACGCTGCTAAAAACCAAGAGTTAAAAATGGTGAAAATTGTTAAGGCAGCAAAAACGCCGAGCCATATTGCTTTCACCAGCGACAGCAAACTCACTTTTGTGACCTTGCAGGACTCTAATGAATTAATTGCCATTGATCTTGCCACGCAAGAGATTGTTTGGAGAATGCCTGTTGGCAAAATGCCTGCTGGTGTCTGGATGACGCCGGGAGATAAATATTTATTAGTGGGCTTAACAGGCTCTGACTCTGTCAAAGTTATTGACTGGCGCACGCAAAAGATCGTTAAAGATATTAAAACGGGTAGGGGTGCGCACAACTTCAGACCTCTTGGAGACAAGCGACACATCTTTTTAACCAACCGCGTTGACTCAACCATCAGCATCATTGATATGGATAAGTTGGAAAAGGTTGGAGATATCAAAGGTTTGCCATCTGGCCCTGACTGTATGGATGTGACGGCGGATGGCAAAGAGCTTTGGGTGACTTTTAGATTTGCCAAGAAAGTCGGCATCATCGATATCGCTAGTCGAAAATTAGTCACAACCATCCCGGTTGGAAAAAGTCCTCACGGTATTTTCTTTCACCCCAGTGCTGCTTGGGAGTAGAGCTTGAGCCTGATCACCAGTCATCGCAAACAGTTGAAAAAAATTGCAGCAGTTTTATTTTTTTCAACAAGCGCCCATGCGACGACTTGTGAAAAACCAATTTACTTGACCTTTGATACTGGCAACATGGATGTTGCCGATTATGTGGCTGGCGTTTTAAAAAAGCATGATGTCAAAGCCACATTTTTTTTAGCGAATGAAAAAACCAAACGCGGTGATTATTCATTAGATGACTCTTGGGCTGAATTTTGGAAGGCATTAAAAAAAGATGGTCATGCCTTCGGTAATCACACTTATCACCACACTTATTTTGTCAAAGATGCAGAAAATAACTCTGCTAAAACGAAACCTCAATTTGGGCCAAACGCTGGCAAAACAATCACTACCAATCAAAGTGCCTTATGCATTGAATTGCAGTTGGTGAATGATCGTTTTCAGAAAATGACTGGCTCTTCATTAAACAAAATCTGGAGAGCTCCTGGCGGAAAAGTGTCCCCTAATTACATAGAGATGGGTCATGTTTGTGGTTATACCCATGTTGGCTGGTCAGATGCTGGTTTTTTGGGTGATGAACTGAGTTCAGAGAGATTCTCAAATCAGCATCTTTTAGATAAAGCTCTGAAAACCCTTCGACCCGGTGATGTTGCCATGGCTCACTTGGGGATATGGTCCAGGAAGGATCCCTGGGCTCCAGCGGTTTTAGAACCTCTGATCATTGGCTTAAAGAAAAAAGGTTACTGTTTTGATACTGTTTTAGGGATTCAGCAGCACCGGCAAATTTCTAGAATAATGAGGCCATGAACAGTCTTTTTAACTGGTATGCCAGTACCCAAGAGTGGTTGATGCAGGAGTTGGTTCTGCCCATCCTCTATCTATTGGGTGGCATGGGCTTTGCTGATGATGCCATTGGCGGTCTTGATTGGTTCATGTTAGGGGTGATTCAGGTTTTATTGATCGCGTTTGTGCTTCGTCCTCTTGAGAGTATTTGGCCTGCCGAAATCAAAGCAAATAAGAATCAACAAATGCCATCAACAGCCGTTTGGTCAGATGTCATTTACACCCTGATTCATCGCTTGGGTATTTTTAAGTTAGTCCTGTTTTTATTTTTCTCTGGCTTATTTTTTTGGTTTGATGCGCAATTGCATGACCTGCGTTTTATTCAGTTAACAGTTGAATCTTGGATCCCTGGTGTCACTTCAATCCCATGGGTAAGTTTTATTATCTATTTGATCATCTTGGATTTTGCGGAATATCTTTACCATCGGGCATCGCATCGCTTCTCATGGTGGTGGCAATTGCATGCTTTGCACCATAGCCAGAAAACCATGACTGTTTGGAGTGATAACCGTAACCATGTCATGGATGATTTGATTCATTCAGCCGTGTTCTCCTTGATTGCTCTTTTGATTGGCGTGGAGCCAATTCAATTCTTGTGGTTGATTGTCATCAGTCAACTGGTACAAAGTTGGCAGCATGGCAATTTAAAGTTTGATCATGGTTGGTTCAAATATGTTTTGATTTCGCCTCAATTCCATCGCTATCACCATGCGATTGGTTTGGGTCATGAGGCACCAGGTAAACCTGGTGTTTTGGGTGGATGTAATTTTGGGGTTTTATTTCCATGGTGGGACATGTTGTTTAGAACGGCCATCTTTTCGAAAGACATTCATCCAACGGGTGTTAGGAATTTAGAGGTATCTGACAACCTTTTGACTCACCAGTGGCAGGGTTTCAGGCATTCATGGCGAGAGCTTAGAAAATTGTTTTAACGAAGTAATAAAGGATTTTGTGTTCAGAGCTCTTGGTTTATCGATGATTGGCTTAATGCATCCAAAGATGCTTTGGTTAAGCTTGCGACCTTTTTTGTTTGTCAGTGTGGCATGGGGTATTTTGTTTTTCTTTATTTGGGAGCCAACCCTAGAGCTGATCAGAGTATTTATCACCACTTCGTTTTTAACCGCTTGGATCGCTGACGTGATGTCTGCAACAGGTTGGGATGAAATCAGAGCAGTGATGGCGCCATTGCTTCTGGTCATTGTTTTAATTCCATTGATCACGATTTCTTTACTGGTGTTTGTTGCATTTACATCGATTCCAGGGGTTTTGAAACATCTCTCGAAGCAGGCGCAATATCAATCTCTTCATCAGGCCAATGTTGGTAGTGTCTGGGGAAGTATCCTTTATGCGTTGGTCTCTATTGTGATTTGCTTTTTCTTGTTATTAGTCACATTACCCATTTGGTGGATTCCTCCCATGGTAGCAATCTTGCCTCCATTGCTTTGGGGATGGCTAACGATGAGACTCATGAGTTATGACGTCTTGGCCCTTCATGCAAGTGCAGAGGAGAGGGATGCATTGATTTCTGAGCATCGGTGGCGTCTCTTAGGAATGGGCGTTGTTTCAGGTATGTTGGGTGCTGTGCCTACATTTTTTTGGGCAACATCCGCCATGGCCTTTATCTTTTTCCCAATTGTTTCTTTCTTTGCTTTGTGGATTTATTCTTTGGTTTTTATTTTCTCGGCACTCTGGTTTGCTCACTACTTATTGAACGCATTGCGTGAGCATCGGATGATCAATGGAGTTGTATTAAATGACGCATAAAAAGTTCAGACTTATTGTTGTGGGTGACGAGATACTCTCTGGCAAAAGACAAGATAAGCACATGTCGAAAATGATTGAGCTTCTTAATGAGAGAGGCTTGTCACTGCATCAAGTTGAATATGTGGGTGATGATCGAGAGGCCATCACAGAAGTTTTAAAGAAAAGTTTTGCAACTGATGATGTGGTGTTTAGTACCGGCGGAATTGGGTCTACACCAGATGATCACACCAGGCAATGTGCTGCAGCGGCTTTGAATTTGCCTTTGGTTTTGCATCCAGAAGCCAAAGAATTGATCACTCAACGTATCAATACCATGGCTGAGGGTGATGCAGACAAGGCCAATCTCAGTAACCCAGACAATGTTTTGCGCATGAAGATGGGGGAGTTCCCCCTTGGAAGTGACATCATTCCAAATTCATATAACTTGATTCCAGGGTTTCGTATTAAGCAGCATCATTTCCTCCCAGGTTTTCCAGTCATGGCCGCGCCTATGATGGCTTGGGTTTTGGATGAGTTATACCCACACTTATTCCACAAGACTGACTTTGTAGAAAAAAGCTTCATCATCCCCTTGGGCATGGAGGCCAGTTTGACTACCTTGATGGAGCACATTGAAGCGACCCATTCAGGTGTCAAAGTCTTCAGCCTTCCTTCAGTTGGTGATCCACGCAAGGGCGGTGTTTTTGCCAAACGTCATATCGAGTTAGGCTTGAAGGGAGCTG
This sequence comes from uncultured Polynucleobacter sp., assembly GCA_937996825.1. Classification (GTDB taxonomy): domain Bacteria; phylum Pseudomonadota; class Gammaproteobacteria; order Burkholderiales; family Burkholderiaceae; genus Polynucleobacter. The sequence continues at coordinate 27,636 of CALKUJ010000347.1, forward strand.
CAGTTGAAGTTGATAAAGCTTTTCCCTTTCTTAGGGAAGGTGTTTTAAAATTAGGTTTTGAAATTCATGATTTGCCCCAAGCTGGTGATTAATTGGGCATTTGCTTGAACTTAGTGCATTAATGCACCAAAAAAGTGCATTAAACTGATCTGCACTAGGTTTACTGACCTAAAATGCTGATAAGTAAATAAGGCATGTCTTTTGGCATGCTTTGTGCATAGTTTTGTAATAAGCGGGTTGCATCTTCCATTGAGGTGGGTGTGACTGATTTGAGATCGTACCAACAGGAGATTTGCATGACAACGAAGACCGTCGCTGATGTAATGAAGCTTGCGAAAGAGAAAGAAGTTACTTTTGTTGACTTCCGTTTTACAGATACCAAAGGTAAAGAGCAGCACGTTTCAGTGCCAGTGTCTCACTTTGATGAAGATAAATTTGAGAGTGGTCACGCTTTTGACGGCTCTTCAATTGCTGGTTGGAAAGGTATTGAAGCATCAGACATGTTGTTGATGCCAGATCCAGTAACAGCTTATATCGATCCATTCTATGAAGAGCCAACATTGGTTCTTTCATGTGACGTTATCGAGCCATCAGATGGTAAGGGCTACGACCGTGACCCACGTTCGATTGCTAAACGCGCAGAAGCTTATTTGAAGAGCACTGGTATTGGTGATACAGCTTACTTTGGTCCAGAGCCAGAGTTCTTTGTATTCGACAGCGTGACTTGGGGCAACGACATGCAAGGTTGTTTCTTCAAAGTTGAATCAGAGGAAGCACCATGGTCATCAGCAAAAACATTTGAACATGGCAATACAGGCCATCGTCCAGGTAAAAAGGGTGGTTACTTCCCAGTAGCTCCTGTTGATACATTCCAAGACATGCGTTCTGAAATGTGTTTGATTTTGGAATCTCTTGGTATTCCTGTTGAAGTTCACCACCACGAAGTGGCTGGTCAAGGTCAAAACGAATTGGGTACAAAATTCAGCACATTGGTTCAGCGTGCTGACTGGACAATCCTACAAAAATACGTGATTCAAAACGTTGCTCACGCTTATGGCAAAACAGCAACATTCATGCCTAAGCCAATCGTTGGCGACAACGGTTCAGGTATGCACGTTCACCAGTCTATCTGGAAAGATGGTCAAAACTTGTTCGCAGGTAATGGCTACGCAGGTTTGTCAGATCTTGCCTTGTACTACATCGGCGGCATCATCAAGCACGCACGTGCTTTGAACGCTATCACCAACCCAGGTACAAACTCATACAAGCGTTT
>CALKUJ010000348.1 GCA_937996825.1 uncultured Polynucleobacter sp.
TTTCTTTAAAACTGTTGTGTTATGGGCAAAAAAACCTACAGATTGTAGCAACGCAACACAGCACCATCGCGCCTCACAAAGCCACGCCCCACCTTAATGTCAATGTGGTGCCCGCGTGTGGTGCAAGCTTTCACCTGCACCAGCAACGCTTGCAGCTGCGCCGCACTCGCCTGCGAATGTTCAAGCGCCAGCCAATGGCGCAACACATTCGACTGGCGCGCGACGCTGAGTTGCTGCAAAGCTTGGATGGCAGGTGGATTGCCCACAAGCTGCAAATCTTGTTCAGCCACTTCGTGCAACAAGGTTTGAGCCTGTGCTGCGTGCGAGGCGCTGCGCGCAAAGGTTTGTCGAAACGACGGGAACGCTTGCTCAATCACAGGCAACAGTTCAGCGCGGATGCGGTTGCGGGTGTAGCGCGTGTCGGCATTGGTGGGGTCTTCCACCCACCGCTCTCCCAGCGCCTTCAAGGCTTCACGCAAAGCAAGGCCTGACACATTCAGCCAAGGGCGGTGGTACGTCACCCCATGGCGCTCGGCCACCGCAGGCATACACGCCAACCCCGGCAACCCCGCGCCACGCGAAAGCGCCAGCAACAAAGTTTCTACTTGGTCATCGGCGTGTTGTGCCAAGGCCATGTGTTTGATGCGTCCACCCCAGTTGCTTTGCAGCGCTTCGGCCAGCGCGCGGTAACGGGCTTGGCGCGCCGCGTCTTCAGGGCTTTCACCTGCGGCATGGGCGGCGTTGACGCGCTGCACCACCAGCGGCACTTGCAAACGCTCACACAAAGCCACGCAGTGGGCTTCAAACCCATCAGCAGCCGTTTGCAAACCGTGGTGCACATGCACCGCATGCACCCTGCCCGGCCGACGGGTGGCGCAAGCAATGAGTAAGGCGGTGGAATCGGCCCCGCCGCTGAGCGCAACGGCGAAAGCCTCAAGGTGTTGGAGCGCGTCCAGCGAGGGGAAATTAGCGTTCAGCTTTGGTGTCGGTGAAGCGGCCATAGCTTTGCAAACGCTCGTAGCGCTTGTCGAGCAGCTCTTTGACCTTCATGTCGGTCACTTGACGCCATGCATCGTTCAAACCACGCTTGAGCTGAGCGGCCATTTGCTTGGGGTCGCGGTGTGCGCCGCCCACTGGCTCGTTCACGATTTTGTCGACCAAGCCCAAGGCTTTGAGGCGATGGGCAGTAATGCCCAGTTGCTCAGCAGCGTCTTCGGCGCGGTCAGAGGTTTTCCACAAGATCGAGGCACAACCCTCTGGACTGATGACCGAATACACCGAGTACTGCAACATCAACACTTGGTCAGCCACGCTGATGGCCAATGCGCCGCCCGAGCCACCTTCACCAATGATGGTGGTGATGATCGGCACTTCGAGTTGGGCCATTTCAAAAATATTGCGGCCAATCGCTTCAGACTGGCTGCGCTCTTCGGCGTCGATACCGGGGTAGGCGCCGGGGGTGTCCACAAAGGTGAACACGGGCAGCTTGAACTTCTCGGCGGTCTTCATCAAGCGCAAAGCTTTGCGGTAACCCTCGGGGCGGCTCATGCCAAAGTTGCGCGCAGCGCGCTCTTTGGTGTCGCGGCCTTTTTGTTGACCTAAGACCATGCAAGCGTTGCCATTGAAACGGGCCAAACCACCCACGATGCTCAAGTCATCGGCAAAATGGCGGTCGCCGTGCATTTCCACGAAATCGGTGAAGATTTCGTTGATGTAGTCCAAGGTGTAGGGACGCTCGGCATGACGGGCAATCTTGGTGATTTGCCAAGGGGTGAGGTCGCTGTAAATGTCTTTGGTCAGCTGCAAGCTTTTCTTGCTGAGCTGGTCAATTTCGTCCGAAATGTCCACCGCTGACTCGCTTTGCACATAGCGCAGCTCGTCGATCTTGCCTTCGAGTTCAGCAATCGGTTGTTCAAAGTCGAGGAAAGTTCGTTTAGCCAAAATTCATTACTCCTTAGCTGCTCAATAAGAGACGGGCAGCGGATCTAGCGATCGCCAAATATACCAAGTCGCCACACTGCAATATGGCGCCCATGCCGCAGCCACTTCTCGGGCTTCACTGCGGCTGACCGCCTCACCCGAAAAATAGTTGTGGCTGATGCCGTTGATCAGTCCCACATCGTCCAGCGGCAGCACATTGGGCCGCATGAGGTGGAACATCAAAAACATTTCAGCCGTCCAACGGCCAATGCCGCGAATAGCCACCAGTTCTTCGATGATGGCGTCATCCGTCATCTCAGACCATTTCTTCACATGCAGTGCGCCGTTGTCAAAGTGCAGCGCCAAGTCGACGATGTACTCGACCTTGCGCGCCGACAAGCCAGCTGCGCGCATATCGTCTACCTTGAGCTTGAGCACATTGGTAGGGGTTATTTTGCGAGGCAACTGAGCGAATCGGTCCCACACGGTTTGAGCAGCCTTGACCGACACCTGTTGGCCCACAATGCTGCGCGCCAATGTGACGAACGCATCACCACGTGACTGCAACGAGGCCTCGCCAAACTGCGGGATGAGGCGCTTCATCACCCGATCTTTTTTCATCAGGTGTTTGCAGGCCTCGCCCCAATACTCGGGCGTGGCGATGATGACTTTCTCAGTGCTGGCCATACTCAGCCACGCTCCCACGTGGTGCCCGTGGGCGAGTCTTTGAGCACGATGCCTTCGGCGGCCAAAGCTTGGCGAATGCGGTCCGCCTCTGCAAAATTCTTGGCCGCTTTGGCGGCTGCGCGTGCGGCGATCTGAGCTTGAATGGCGCCTTCGTCCACACCTGCGCCTGCTTGGGCAAAGGCTTTGGGGTCGTCTTGCAACAAACCCAACACACCGCCCAAGGCTTTGAGCAAGCCAGCCGTCTGTGCCGACTGCGTGCGGTTGACTTCGCTGGCGAGTTCAAACAACACAGCCACAGCGCCTTGTGCTTGCGCCTGAAGGTCTGCATATGAAGGATCTGTGTTTAATGGGTTGAAGCCAACAACTGCCTTCTCACCGATCTTGTAGTTCGCGCGGAACTTATTGTCGTTACGAGCATTCTTAACAGAGATTGCGTAGAGCTGACCATTTGTAAGTCCAGCCTTCTCAACAAAGTTAGCGCCCTTTTCCTGCTTTGTACCGACGTACATGTAAAGCTGGCTATTTGTCGCTCCGTTATCTTCATTGAGCATTACCACGCCATTTGGTGTTGCTTGCACAGCCTGTATGAAGCGACTGTGTTGTTGCTCAACTTCTAAAACTTGATCGCGCCAAGAACGCACCAATTTGTGTAAACGGTAATAAATCTCACCCCAGATACCCAAAGCTCTGGGAATCTCACCAAAGTTTGGCGATAACAATAAGCGACTGAGTTTAGATGCGTGCCAAAGTTGATGAATGAGAATTGAGCTCAAACAAACGATGGCGGCAAGCAAGCCCTCTGATACCCCGAATATCTCGCCCACCAACCATGAGATGAGGGCAACGACCAAGAAAATCGTGATCAAACGAGTTTTAAGTGACAACATAGGATGAATATTAACAAGTCTTTGAAAAACAATATAAATTTAAGATTTTTCCGTATTGAAAAATCTGAAAATCAGCTTCCCAAGCCCTATTTTAAAGACTCCTCAAAAGTTCTTGAATTATTCATCGGATTGTCAAAAATCCTGCGTAATCTTCATCTCATGAATTGCTCAATAGATTGGAAAAAGGATTCATGAGATGGCCCAAGAGCGCAGAATTAACCGCCCGATGAAAGATATGACATCCTCTGAAGAGTTTCCCTCCCCAGATTTGCACAAATCACTTGAATATCAATTGATCAAAACAAGCGCATCCTATTTTGATTTAGATTTGCCTGAAAAATACAAGCAGGCTTTGGTGAATGATAGAAATAATTAAATGACGATGACATCAAGCTGTCATAGTTTTGATGCTTAATGAGATTTTCAAAAGTTTAGCAAGTCATGAACAATTACCAAGTCGAAAACAATCCACACAAAGGCAATAAGGGGCTGACACGAGCATTTCGAGCAGCCATTAATTCTTGGAATGGTCTGATTTATGCATTCAAGGAAGAAAGTGCTTTTCGACAGGAGCTGGCATTAAGTCTGATTTTGATTCCACTGGCGATTTATCTACCAGTGTCACCGATTGAAAAGATTTTATTGATTGCTTCAGTCATCTTGGTACTCATCATTGAACTTTTGAACTCAAGCGTTGAGGCAGCAATTGATCGCATCTCTTTTGAAGTTCATGATTTATCTAAACGCGCCAAAGATTTTGGCAGTGCAGCTGTGATGCTAGCTTTAATACTCTGCGGTCTTACGTGGGTGATTATTTTGAGTGAGCACTATCTCTGATAGTGCTCGCAATCGTGATTAATTACTGAGCAACTGGGGTTTTGGTCAAACGGTAACCACTGCCACGAACTGTCTCGATCAAGTTTTGGCAATTAGATGGTGCCAAAGCAGCTCTGAGGCGCTTGATGTGAACATCGACCGTGCGCTCCTCAACAAACACATGATCACCCCACACCTTATCCAATAACTGGCCCCTAGAGTGAACGCGCTCTGGGTGGGTCATGAAGAAATGAAGCAATCTGAACTCGGTTGGGCCCAAATCCAATGACACTTCATCTACACCATTAGTCGCTAAAACTCGGTGGGATACTGGATCTAAACGCAAGTTATTGATTTGTACAACTTCATCAGCCAACTGCGGAGAACGTCTTCTGAGAACCGCACGTATACGTGCCACGAGCTCTTTCGGCGAGAAAGGCTTGGTGACATAGTCATCAGCCCCTGCCTCTAAGCCAGCAATCTTATCCATCTCTTCACTGCGCGCAGTCAACAAGATGATAGGAATGTCTTTGGTACGATCATTGGAGCGCAATTCTTTAGCAAACTGCACACCAGACTTGCCAGGCAACATCCAATCTAAAACCACCAAATCTGGCAAAACTTCTTTCATTAATTGAGAAGCTTGTTCTGTTTGAAATGCTCTAACAGGTAAAAAGCCTGCGTGACTGAGATTGACAGCAATCAACTCTGCAATCGACGGCTCATCTTCAACAATTAAGATACTGCTTGCCATAAATTAGCTATTAGCCTCTTTGGTTAATTCATCATGAGGGATGTGTCTAACATCAGTGCCCTTCACGATATAAATCACAAATTCAGCGATGTTCTTTGCATGATCACCAATGCGCTCAACTGCCTTGGCAATTGACAACATATCCAAACCCACAGAGATTGTTCTTGGGTCTTCAGCCATGTAGCTTGTGAGCTTACGAACGAAGGCTTTGAACTCCTCGTCAATCTGCTTGTCTTCATTCACCACGTCAGCAGCTGCTTTGGTATCTAATCTGGCAAAACAATCCAAACTTCTGCGCAATAAAGACACAGCCATCTGACCAGATAAACGAATTTCAGCTGTGTTGATGCCATGAGAAGCGCTGTCTTCCATGATGTGCTTCGTGCGTCTCGCAATACGATCAGCCTCATCACCCGCACGCTCTAAATTAGTGATGGCTTTAGAAACAGCCATGACCAAACGTAAATCACCAGCGATTGGCTGACGACGTGCGATCAATTCTGTACAAGCTTGGTCAATCGTGATCTCAAAGTCATTGACTTCGGCTTCGCGTGCCATCACTTGATTTGCCAAATCGCCATCTAATTGAGCAAAGGCTTTCATGGCCATAGAAACCTGTGACTCTACCAAGCCACCCATTTCTAATAGGCTGCCGCAAAGGCCATTCAGATCGTTATCAAATTGTGAGGATAAATGTTTATCGGGCATATGAGTCTCCTAAATTCTTGTAATTAACCAAAACGGCCAGTGATGTAGTCTTCGGTCTCTTTGCGTTTTGGCTTGAGGAATAGTTCATCAGTTTTACCAAATTCAACCATTTCACCCAAATACATATAAGCTGTGAAATCAGAAACACGAGCCGCTTGTTGCATGTTGTGCGTCACAATTGCAATCGTATAGTCTTTTTTAAGCTCATGGACCAATTCTTCCACTTTTGCTGTAGAAATTGGGTCCAAAGCTGATGTTGGTTCATCCAATAACAAGATAGATGGCTTAACTGCGACACCACGAGCGATACATAGACGCTGTTGCTGACCACCAGACAAAGACAAACCACTTTGGTTCAGCTTGTCTTTCACCTCACCCCAAAGGGCTGCCTTGGTTAATGACCACTCCACACGCTCATCCATTTCGGCACGTGATAATGATTCGTAGAGCTTCACTCCAAAAGCAATGTTGTCATAAATAGACATTGGGAATGGCGTTGGCTTTTGGAAGATCATGCCAATGCGTGAACGCAATAGGTTCAAATCTTGCTTTGGATCCAAGATGTTCTGGCCGTAGAAGTTGATCTCACCCTCGGCACGCTGACCAGGATACAAGTCATACATTCGATTAAGAGTTCTGAGCAAAGTTGACTTGCCGCAACCAGATGGACCAATGAACGCGGTCACATGTCTTTCTGCGATATTCAAATTAATGTTCTTTAAACCCTGGAAAGAACCGTAGAAGAAATTAAGATTTTTAATTTCTAATGCATTTTTCAATGCAGATTCTTGGTTTTGATTTGTTTCACTCATTGTATTTCCTTGACTTTGGTCAACATCAAATAAATTTCTCATACTTTTAACTTTGTACTTTTTGCCTAAACACCACTCGAGTCAGAATGTTCAATCCCAATACAACCATGGTAATTAAAAGAGCTGCACCCCATGCCAAATCAACCCAATTGTCATAAGGACTCATCGCAAATTGGAAAATGACCACTGGTAAATTAGCCATCGGTGCATTCATATTCGTGGAGAAGAACTGATTGTTCAGGGCTGTGAATAACAAAGGTGCTGTTTCACCACTGACGCGAGCCAAGGCCAACAGGATACCGGTGATCACACCACTTCTGGCGGCAGTTAAAGTCACTGAAAATGCAACCTTCCACTTAGGAGCCCCAAGAGCATAAGCGGCTTCTCTCAAGCTACCTGGAACCAATTGCAACATGTTCTCTGTGGTTCTCACAACTACTGGAATCGCAATTAAAGCCAAAGCAATCGTACCGGCCCAACCTGAGAAGTGTTTGACTTGAGCCACTAAAACAGCATAAACAAACAAGCCAATCACAATCGATGGAGCTGACAACATGATGTCGTTCACAAAACGTGTAACAGAAGCAATTTTGCTAGTAGATCCATACTCTGAGAGATAAATACCCGCCATCACACCAATCGGTGTACTGATCAAGGTACAAGTACTAACAATCAATAAACTACCCACAATCGCATTAGCCAAGCCACCACCCTCAGAACCAGGAGCTGGGGTACTTTGCGTGAACATATTCCAATCAATGGCTGAAAAACCCTTGATGAAAAGAATACTCAAAATCCATAAGAGGAAAATCATTCCCAAGGTCATTGCAACCATCGAGAGTGTTAAGCCAATGAAATTGGAACGCTTGCGCTTATCGTAAATAGCTTGATCGAAATTTTTATTTTTAATCATGTTTTCTTACCCTGTCCAGCTTCCATGCGAGCCAACATGATCTTGGCCAATGCTAAAACAATGAAGGTGATCACAAATAGTGCCAAGCCTAATGTGAACAATGATGAGTAATGCAAACCAGGTTCGGCTTCACCAAACTCATTGGCCAAGGTTGAAGCAATGGAGTTACCTGGTGAGAACAAAGAAGCGCTCAGCTTATGTGCGTTACCAATCACAAAGGTCACCGCCATGGTCTCGCCCAAGGCACGACCAAGACCTAGCATGATGCCGCCAATCACACCTGTTTTTGTGTATGGCAAAACAATCTTGTTCACCACTTCCCAAGTAGTGCAGCCAATACCGTAAGCAGACTCTTTTAATACTGGCGGAACAATTTCAAACACGTCACGCATCACAGAGGCAATGAAAGGCAAAATCATCATCGCCAAAATGAGGCCTGCACATAAAATACCAATACCGTTGAACGCACCTGTGAATAAATAACCAAGCACAGGGATTTGACCCAATGAGGCAGCCAGTGCAGGCTGGATGTATTCCGCAAATAATGGTGCAAAAATGAATAGACCAAACATGCCGTAGATGATGGATGGCACAGCTGCCAATAACTCTACCGCGGTTCCTAAAGGTCTTCTCAATGGAACTGGACAAGTTTCTGTCAAAAATACTGCCACACCAAAGCTAAGAGGTACAGCAATCAATAAGGCAATCAATGCCGTCACCACAGTGCCGAAGACAGCAATCAAACCACCAAATTTACCATTGATGATGTCCCACTCAATGGTAAAGAAGAATCCTAAACCAAACTCACTCAAAGCTGGCCAAGCACTCACGATCAAAGAGATGATGATGCCAATCAATGCAAAAAGCACAGTAAGAGCAAAAAATAATGTTGACTTATGAAATATAAAATCCTGAATTTTTTGTATCTTCAGAATCTTGATCGCTTCGGGCGTCAACATGTCAGAGGACTGACTGGTATTCATATATTTCCTAAATTAATAGTTAAAGCCCGACATCGGGCTTTAACTTTACAAACACAACTGATTAATAATTAAGTAATGAATTACTTAGTATTAATTTGAGTCCAAACGTTCTTACGGATGAAGTCTGTTGTAGCGTCAGGCATTGGCACATAGTCCAAATCTGCAGCCATTTTCTTACCTTCTTTGAAGGCAAAGTCAAAGAACTTCAATACTTCAGCAGCGTTGGCTTTATTCGTTGGTTGCTTGTACATCAAGATGAATGAAGCACCAGTGATTGGCCATGACTTAGCACCTGGAGCATCAGTGATGAATGTACCCATACCAGGAATCTTTGCCCAATCTGTACCAGCAGCAGCTGCTGCGAATGTATCGTCATCAGGAGAAACGAACTGACCGCTCTTGTTTCTGATTTGCAAGAATGTCATGTTGTTTTTCTTAGCGTAAGCATATTCAACGTAACCGATTGAGTTCTTAACACGGCTCACGTTAGCAGCAACACCTTCATTACCCTTACCACCGATTGATGAAGCAGCTGGCCACTTAACAGCAGCACCTGCGCCCACATCTTTCTTCCAGTTAGCATTAACTTTGGCTAGGTAGTCAGTAAAAATCGCTGTTGTACCTGAACCATCAGCACGGTGCACAACAGTGATATTGGCATCTGGCAACTTAACACCTGGGTTCAAGGCAGCAATTTGCTTGTCGTTCCAGTTAACGATGTAACCAGAGAACATTTGAGCCAATACATCACCAGTTACTTTGAGCTGACCTGGCTTGATACCGTCTACGTTGATCACTGGAACAACACCACCGATGATCGCTGGGAACTGAACTAGACCATCTTTTTCCAACTCTTCGAATTTAACTGGGTTATCAGTTGCACCGAAGTCAACTGTTTTAGCTTTGATCTGCTTGATACCACCTGATGAACCGATTGATTGGTAGTTCAAACCGTTTTTAGTTTTAGCTTTGTATGCTTCAGCCCATTTTGCATAAATTGGGTAAGGGAATGTAGCGCCCGCACCAGTAATGTCTGCTGCAAAAGCTGTTGTTACTGTTGAAAGTGCAATCGCACCTGCAACTAAAGATTTGGTAAATAACGCTTTCATATATATTCCTTTTTCAATGACGCACAACGCGACAGAGAGGACTTTACCTAGTCTATATGAAAGTTTTGTGACATTCACAAATAGAATCATTGAATAAATTTAATTCAATAAATTCAATGACTTGCTGATATTAATTCTGAATTAATTGCCCAAAAGTAAGCGAATACCAATTGAAAACCAACGGTTTTTTGAGGTGTATTGAGACTTACTACCAGTCGTTACATCCACTTGAAATTTGTTGGGCAATAACCAATGCCTCACCCCTGCTTGATAGGAAGGTTTGACGCCTTCAACTCCATAAGTTTCAGCGATTAAATAAGTGCGAGAGGCAATCTCGTACTCCATGCCCAGACCCCATGTTTTCTTGGTGACAGAATCGGTTTGATTTTTTAAGGCCCCTAAATTGAGATGCAAGAACTTTTGATCATCATCGAATGACCAAGTGACTGGAACATAACCGTAAAGATCATGCTTGTGCCCGTCGCTTTTAAATAAGTGTTCTGAGCGGCCCAGAGCTAGACCAATTGACCAGTCATTGGTCTTTAGCTCTCGGAAAATAGTTTTTGCTTGAATCAATCGATCCGATGATCCTGATGCGTCAA